>JBHWRC010000085.1:0-6899 GCA_043426375.1 Anaerococcus sp. | reverse complement strand
ACAAATGTATAATTTATTGCGATAAATCTTGCTTCAGTCATTTTTATTCTCCCATTTTTGATTGATATGATCTATGAATTCTTCCTTGCTAAGGCCTTTTAGCTTTGCTATAGCTATTAAAAGATTGAGTTCTGATTCAATTTTTCCCTCATCATAAGCTGCCATTGGGTTAATATTTTCTGAAATAAGGCTGCCAATTCTCCTATCCATGCTTATAACTCCATCAGCTTCCAAAAGCTTGTAAGCTTTGTTTACCGTATGAAGATTGATTCCAATATTTTCCGCCATTTCTCTCACAGAAGGAAGCTTGTCACCAGCCTTTATATTACCCTTAGCTAGGCCAATTATTATTTCCCTTCTGATTTGCTCATAGATTGGCAAGTCTGATTTAAAATCAATTTCTAAAAACATAAGCCCTCCTTGTATGGTTTGTTATATATATTATATAACAAGAATCACAAAATGTAAATAATTTTATGAAATTTTTCTATTCTAATTTAATTTACATACTTTAAAGAAGTTTGTGAAAAAATAGGACATTTTTTATTTTTCTGTTGTAATATCCTGGAGGTGGAAATATGAAATTAGGAATTATCGGAGCAGGAGCAGTTGGATTTTCTGTAGGCTACACAGCCGCAAAAATGGGTATTGCTTCTGACATTTTATACAACGACATAATCGAAGAAAAAGCAAAGGCGCAGGCCATGGACATTGAGGACGCATCAAGCTTCTATCCTCACTATGTGAAAATGGGCTGGGGTTCTTATAAAAATATGGCAGACAGGGACATAATCTAACAGCAACTGGTAGCCCTGACGGAATCAGCGATAGGCTTGAAGAATACGAGATGTTTAGGATGCAAAAGAAGCCTATGTAAAAGAAATTGTAGAAGCTGGTTTTAAGGGGATTTTTATAGTTGTGAGAAATCCATGTGATTTAATGGCAGATCTTGTCTACAGGGCAAGTGGTTTTCCAAAAGAAAGGGTAATTGGATCTGGTAGTGCCCTTGATACAGTAAGGCTAAATACAACTTTATGCAAACTATTAGAACTCGACCCAGATGACGTTAGAGGGGTTGTCCTAGGAGAGCACGGCGAAAGCCAATTTGTTGCTTGGTCAAATATCTTTATAAATAACCTTCCATTTGACGAATACCTAAGTCAAAATCCTGCATCATTTTCTAGAGATGACGTAGAAAATCTAGTAAGAGAAAGAGCTTGGAGGGTAATAGACGGCAAGGGGCACACCCAATGCGGTATAGGAAATACAGATTGCTCGATGATAGATGCCATAGCAAATGACAGAAAAAAGGTAATCCTAGTGGCAACACTAATGGAAGGTATGTATGGCCTTGACGATATCTACCTATCAACCCCATGTGTCCTAGGAAAAAACGGGATGGAGAAGGCAATCGAGTTTAAATTAAATGAAGAAGAGCTAGATAGACTAAAACATTCTGAAAAAGTTTTGAAGGCTAATAGGGAGAAATATAAGTAAGACTTGTACTGATGTTGAAAAACTACGGAAAATAGGTATATCAATAGTAACTATGAGTTCTATTATAATACATGGAATCACCAAAAAAAGACGAGCCCGCATGCTCGTCTTTTTTGTGCTAATTATCATCTCTGTCGTTTAGCTTTCCATCTAGCCATTTACAAATGAATTAACTACTCCTCCATGTGCCGGAGGGGCTTGCTACTTGCTGCGAGAGAAAAAATGAATTCTAGAAATTCTCGCTTAACTTCCTTCCCTCATGCTAATGAGATTGATTATAGTATTTAATTTATAATCTTTTATTTTTTATAACATAACTTAAGTCTTAAAATATATTTACATAGAAAAGATGCCCGAAATAAATGGGCATCTTTCTTACTATTTGCTTAATACATTGGCATTTGTGGGGCTGGCATTTGTGGTTCTTCTTTTGGTATGTCAGCTATTGCTGCTTCTGTTGTGAGTATCATTCCTGCTACGCTTACTGCGTTTTGTAGGGCTGATCTTGTTACTTTTGTTGGTTCTACGATTCCTGCTTCAAACATGTTTACGAATTTGTTTTCGTATGCGTCGTAGCCTTCTTCTTTGTCTGTGTTTTTAACTTTTTCTACTATTACAGATCCGTCTAGGCCTGCGTTTTCTACTATTTGTCTTAGTGGTGCTTCTAGGGCCTTTTCTATTATTAGGGCACCTGTTTTTTCGTCACCTATTAGGTGTTCTCTAAGTTCTTCTACTTTTTCGATAGCTCCTATTAGGACAACTCCACCACCTGCTACGATTCCTTCTTCTACAGCTGCTCTTGTAGCTGATAGGGCATCTTCGATTCTGTATTTTTTCTCTTGCATTTCTGTTTCTGTAGCTGCACCTACGTTGATTACTGCTACTCCGCCTGCAAGTTTAGCTAGTCTTTCTTGAAGTTTTTCTTTTTCGTATTCGCTTTCTTCTTTGGCTGCTTGGTTTCTTATGTTTTCAACTCTGTCTTTTAGGGCTTCTTTGTCGCCTTTACCTTCTACAAGAGTTGTGTTGTCTTTGTCTACCTTAACCTTTTTAGCAGATCCTAGCATATCAATTGTAGCGTCTTTTAGGTCCATTCCTAAATCTTCGCTTACTACTTTACCGCCTGTTAGGATTGCGATATCTTCAAGCATTGCTTTTCTTCTATCACCGTAGCCTGGTGCCTTTACTGCTACTACGTTGAAGGTTCCTCTTAGTTTGTTTAGGATAAGTGTTGTCAGAGCTTCACCGTCTACATCATCAGCGATGATTAATAGTGGTCTTGATTCTTGAACTATTTGCTCTAAAAGTGGTAGGATTTCCTGAATGTTTGAAATCTTCTTATCTGTTAGAAGAATGTATGGATCATCAAGTTCTGCTATCATTTTTTCGTTGTCTGTTGCCATGTATGGTGATAGGTAACCCTTGTCAAATTGCATACCTTCAACTAGGTCTAGGTAGGTATCTGTAGTTTTTGATTCTTCTACTGTGATAACACCGTCGTTGCCTACTTTTTCCATAGCATCAGCGATTAGCTTACCGATATTATTATCTTGTGAAGAAATTGTACCTACGTTTTCGATAGCTTGTTTATCTTCTACTTCTTTAGAGTTTTCTTTGATATATTCAACTACAATGTCTGTTGCTTTTTTAAGACCTTTTTGTAGGACAATTGGATTTGCTCCTGCTGCTAGGTTTTTAAGTCCTTCTTTGATTACTGAATAAGCAAGAACTGTAGCTGTAGTTGTACCGTCACCTGCTACGTCGTTGGTTTTGTTTGCCACTTCTTTTACAAGTTGGGCACCCATATTTTCAAATCTATCTTCTAGCTCGATGTCATTTGCAATTGTTACACCGTCGTTTGTGATTGTTGGTGCACCATAAGCCTTATCTAAAACTACATTTCTACCTTTTGGTCCAAGAGTAACTTTTACTGCATTTGCAAGCTTATCTATACCTCTTTCAAGACCATCTCTTGCATCTATTCCAAATTTAAGATCTTTTGCCATTTTTTCCTCCTTAAGCTTCTACTACTGCCAAGATGTCGTTGTATTTAACTACTATAAATTCTTTATCATCTAGTTTGACATCTGTGCCTGCGTATTGTGAATAAATAACCTTATCGCCTATTTTGAGGTTATCTTTTTTCTTTTCATCATTTTCTATATCAGCACTTATAGCAACTACTTCAGCATACTGTGGCTTTTCTTGCGCACTTTCTGGAAGGACAATTCCAGAAGCTGTAGTTTTTTCTGCTTCAGCTTTTTTTATAACAATTCTATCTCCGATTGGTTTTAAGTTCATGCTATTTCCTCCTGTGAAAATAAAATACATCTTATATTGATTTATTAGCAGTCAATGTCTTTGAGTGCTAACTCCTAGTTATAGTATACTAAGATGTTTTATAATTTCAAGAGCAATTTCTTAGACAAATGATTTATACCCAGTTTTCCAGCAAATATTTAGCTTAAGAATGCATATGGTAGGAGATTCTCTCTACTAGTTTCACAATGTCTTTTTTATTTGTAGCACAAATGGCAACCCTAATTCCCTTAGCTGATGGAATAGTAAAAATATTTTCTTTTTCTAGTTTTTCTACAATCTCAAAGGCCCTATCAGTTGGGATAAAGGTGAAAAATCCACCAAAGTATGGGATTATCCTAAGATTGTGATCTCTTGCTTCTTTGACAAAAACACTAGCCCTGTCAGATAGCATCTTTTTTAAATCTCTAAGTTCTTTATTATATTCATCAATATTTTCATCTTTCGCAAGGTCAACAAGGATATGTTGGGGAGCGTGGACTCCGTTTGACCAGTTTACCCTGGCAGTAGTTGATATAGCCTGATCAAACTCTTCTATTATCTCTTTTGATTGAGAAATTCCAATAGCTGCCCCACTTCTAAGTCCGTAGGCGGTGTAGGCCTTAGACATAGAAAAGGCTACTAGAACGAAAAGATTTTTTGGTAAGTTTTCAAATTTCTTGAAGAATTTCTTCTGCTCACCATTACCTGCAAATTCAATATAGGCTACGTCTACTACTAGAGTGATTTTCTTGCCAGACTCAGCGGCCTTTTTGGAAATTCTTATAACTTCATCCCACTCTTCGTCTGAAAGAGAATAACCGGTTGGGTTGTTGCCTGGAGAATTTATTATCGATACCATCCTGTCGTGGTCTTTGAGGGCCTCGTTTTGTGCATTTTCATAAGATTCTAGGTCAAATTTTAAATCATTTGTAAGGAAATTATAGGTCCTAAAGTCTCTCTCAAACTCGTCGCACATTTTTTTGTAAGGCTGCCAGAAATAGTCGTGACAAATCACAGGATCTCCCACATCTGCGAAGGAGAAAATTCCACACCTGACAGCCCCTGTCCCGCCTGGAGTCGCAATAGCAGAAATATAAGACCTAGGCTTATATTGACCAAAACAAAGGTCGATTACAGTTTGTCTGTAGGCTTTTTCCCCTTCTATAGGTGCGTAGGAGGCAATCTTTTCCCTATCCATTTTTTCTAGTCTATTATAAACAGAATCAAGAGCTATGATATTGCCCTCATCATCGGCAAGAGTCCCTAAAACAGCGTTAATTACTTTGTCCTTGCCATATTTAGCTTGGGCTTGTTTTACCTTGGCATTTATTGCAAAAGCTAGGTCTGGACTATTAGATTTGCCAGCTTTATTGATTATCATTGTCATGAGTAACCTCCTTGTAGGTTTTTTATTATTATACCGATTTTTAGTATTAACTCTTTAACAAAGTGTATTTTATTTATTATTTTGGGTAATAATTAATAATAGGAGATGATTTTATGACAAAATATGATAAAAACGAATTAAGAAAAAGATTAACCGATATACAATACGAAGTAACCCAGGAAAGTGGGACAGAAATGCCATTTTCATCTGAATATGACAACTTTTATGAAGATGGGATTTATGTGGATATAGTATCTGGAGAAGCACTTTTCTCATCAAGAGATAAGTACGATGCCGGCTGCGGTTGGCCTTCATTTACAAAACCAATCGACGGGACAGAATTAACTGAAAAGGATGATTTCACACTTGCCAGAAAGAGGATTGAGGTCAGGAGCAAGGATGCAGATAGCCACCTAGGCCATGTTTTCCCTGACGGACCAAAGGAAGCTACTGGACTTAGGTATTGTATAAATGGGGCATCCCTTAGATTTGTTCCTAAAGAAAAACTAGAAGAAGAGGGCTACGGAGAATACCTTAAAATATTCGAATAAGACCCTAAATTTTGCCAAAGTCCAAATATAAAAAATATTTTCAAGTAGTTTGAAATTCAAAATTGATTTTAAATATAAATAAGCTAAGCCTTGATCTACCAAAGCTTAGCTTATTTTAATCTAATAATTCTTTAAGTCTGCCTGTTACTTTATATTCCACTCTCTTGAGTTGTTCGATGTTTTTGACACCCAGTAGAGCCATTACTTTTTTGAGTCTGTCATTCATTTCTTTAAGGTAATCATAACAAGCATCATATCCGCCAAGAAGCAAGTATCTTAGGGCTTCGCCGCTTAGAGCCGCCATATCTGCACCTATTATTATAGCTTTGGCAAGGTCTACCGCTGTTTTGATCCCACCTGAACCGATTATAAAGACATCTTCCGAAAGACTTCTAGCATCTATTATGGCCTTGCTTGTAGGCACTCCCCAACTATAAAATTCCTTATAATCAGATTCGAAATCTCTCATGTCTTCGATTTCTATGAAATTTGTACCGCCAGTTCCTGCCACATCTAGGTATTTGATTCCGGCATCGATAAGCTTTTTAGAAACTCCTTTAGAAAGGCCGTTGCCAGTTTCTTTGACAATTATTGGCACATCTAAACTTTCGTTTAGGTTTTTTATATTATCAAAATACCCTCTAAAATCCGTATCTCCCTCCGGCATAAAGAGCTCTTGGGCCACATTTAAATGGACCTGGATGGCGTGGGCGTTAATCATTTCTACAGCTTTTTTGAAATCATCAATAGGTCTTTCTGCACCCAAATTGCCTATCCTTACCAGATTTTTCTCCCTAATAAGGGTAAAGCTTTCACGAGCTTCATTATCAGCCAATCCTATAGTTTGACTACCTACAGCCATTGGGATATTGAGGCTCTTACAGATTGATGATAGGTCTTCGTTTATATCAGCACTCGCTTCTCCTCCACCTGTCATGGCATTAATCATAAGGGGCATGGCAATTTTTTGACCCATAAATTCAATTGATGTATCTATTTCATCAAAATTTACTTCTGAAAGGCTATTATGGTCTAGGTAGATATCAGAAAATAAAGCATCATTATAATCAGAAGTTTTTAGATAATTTTCTATATGTTGGTCTTTTCTTTCTCTTCTTTTTTCCATGATAAGTCCTAACTATTCTCCACCCTCTCCATCAATGATT
>JBHWRC010000084.1:0-12551 GCA_043426375.1 Anaerococcus sp. | reverse complement strand
GTCTTTGATGATGCCCATGAGTAGGGTCCTGTCAGCTAGGATTGATTCTAGGTAGTCTATGGTCTTCATTAGTTCTTTGTATTCTTCTTCCAGCTTTTCTATTTCTAGCCCTGATAGTCTCTTAAGCTGCATGTCTAGGATGGCTTGGGACTGGGCATCTGATAGGCCAAACTTTTCTAGTAAGATTGCCTTGATTTCATCGGCTGTGTAGGATGACCTGATGATTTTAATAATCTCATCTATATGGTCAATTGCAATAATCAAACCTTCTACTATGTGTTTTCTCTCACGGGCCTTTGATAGATCGAAGTTGGTCCTTCTTGTTACTACTTCTTTTTGGTGTTCTACATAGTGGCCGATTAATTCTTTGAGATTTAAAATCTTTGGTTCGCCACCGACTAAAGCTAGGTTTATGATACCAAAGGTATTTTCTAGTTGGGTATATTTGTAGAGGTTATTAAGGACAATATTTGCATTGGAATCTCTCTTGATTTCAATAACTATCCTCATTCCTTTTCTGTCAGATTCGTCTCTAATGTCAGAAATACCATCTACTCTTTTTTCCTTAACAAGGTCTGCAATTTTTTCTATTAGTCTTGCCTTGTTTACCTGGTAAGGGATTTCTGTAATTATGATTCTTTCCCTATTTTTCTTAAAAGGCTCGATTCTTGCTACTGCTCTTTGCTTTATCTTGCCCCTGCCTGTCATGTAGGCATCTCTTATTCCTGATTTGCCTAGGATTAGGGCTCCTGTTGGAAAGTCTGGTCCAGGGATTATTTTAATTAGATCTTCTATTTCAATTTCAGGATCTTTCATGTAGGCGATGCACGCATCAATTGCCTCTCCAAGGTTGTGAGGAGCCATGTTTGTTGCCATACCTACGGCTATACCATTAGATCCATTGACTAAAAGATTTGGAAACCTTGATGGAAGAACAGCTGGTTCCATCTCTTCGCCATCGAAGTTTGGTACAAAGTCAACTGTATCCTTATTTATATCCCTAAGCATTTCCTTGGCAATCTTGCTCATCCTTACTTCTGTGTAACGCATGGCAGCTGCCGCATCCCCATCTATAGAACCAAAGTTACCTTGGCCTTGGGCAAGAGGGTACCTAGTTGAGAAATCTTGGGCAAGTCTAACTAGGGCATCGTAGATTGCAGAGTCACCGTGAGGGTGAAATTTACCCATTACATCACCGACAACCCTGGCTGATTTTCTGGTTGGTTTATTTGGATCAAGGCCCAATTGTTGCATGCCGTAGAGGATCCTCCTGTGAACAGGTTTGAGTCCGTCTCGCACGTCTGGTAGGGCTCTTGATACTATTACAGACATCGAATACTCAAGATAAGATGTTTTCATCTTTTTTTCGAGGTCTATATTAATTATGTTTTGATTTTCTGTCATTTACGCCTCCTATACGTCTATATCTGTAACGTACTTGGCATTTTCTTGGATGAAGTTACGTCTAGGTTCTACCTTTTCTCCCATTAGTAGTGAGAAGGTATCATCTGTAGTTGTAGATTCCAAATCTTCTTCTACTCTTAAGAGAACTCGCCTATCTGGGTCCATAGTTGTTTCCCATAATTGCTCGGCGTTCATCTCACCCAGACCCTTATACCTGTTGATTTTGTAGTTTCCTTCTCCAAGTTCTTTGATGTACTTATTCTTTTCTTCATCGGAATATACATATCTTTCTTTTTTGCCTTGGCTTATCCTATAAAGTGGTGGAAGGGCTACATAGATATGACCTTCGTCTATTAAATCTTTCATATACCTATAGAAGAAGGTGAGGAGCAAGGTCCTGATGTGGGCCCCGTCCACGTCCGCATCGGTCATGATTATAATCTTACCGTAGCGAAGTTTTGATATGTCAAATTCCTTGCCTATACCTGTACCGAAGGCTGTAATCATATTTTTAATCTCTTCTGAGTTTAGGACCCTGTCTAGGTGGGCTTTTTCTACGTTCATAATCTTGCCCCTAAGTGGAAGTATAGCTTGGATTCTGTTATCTCTTCCACCCTTGGCAGATCCGCCCGCAGAGTTACCTTCGACGATAAATATTTCATTTTCGCCTATGTCTGTAGATTGGCAGTCAGCAAGCTTACCTGGAAGGGTTGCAGAATCAAGGATTGATCTCTTGCGAGTTAAATCTCTTGCCTTTCTTGCAGCCTCTCTTGCACGCCTGCTTGCAAGGGCCTTATCAATTATAGACTTGGCTGGTTTTGGATTTTCTTCAAGGAAGGCAGCGAGATTTTCTGATATATAAGAATCTACAACTCCCCTTACCTCGGAGTTACCAAGTTTTGATTTAGTTTGGCCTTCAAATTGTGGTTCGGATATTTTTACAGAAATAATAGCTGTAATGCCTTCTCTGATGTCCTCACCTTGAAGGTTTTCTTCATTCTCTTTTATATAATTATATTTTCTAGCATAGTCATTTACTGTTCTTGTAAGTGATGACCTTAATCCTGAAAGGTGGGTACCGCCTTCTGGAGTTTGGATGTTGTTGGCATAGGATAAAATATTTTCGCTATAGCCATCTGTATATTGGAAGGCAAATTCTACTTCTACCTCTTCTTGGCTACCGTCAAAGTGTGGGACCATATCCATTATTGGATCTTTGTTGCGGTTTAAGAAGGATACAAATTCTGAAATACCTCCATCAAACTTAAATGAAGTTTCAAAGTCTTCCCTCTTATCTTCGAAGATTATCTCTACTCCCCTATTTAAGAAGGCCATTTCCCTAAGCCTATTTTCTAAGACGGACCTTTCGAAAACTGTTGTATCAAAGATTTCCGCATCTGGTTTGAAGGTAATCTTTGTACCTGTTTCTTTAGTATTTCCTATTATTTCTATGTCTTTTGTAACCTCACCTCTAGCAAATTCCATCTTATAGATGTGGCCGTCTCTTTTGACTTCTGCTATTAGGTATTCAGAAAGAGCGTTTACTACTGATACACCTACACCGTGAAGTCCACCTGATACCTTGTAGGCAGAGTCGTCAAACTTACCCCCTGCGTGTAGGACTGTAAGTACTGTCTCAAGTGTGGATTTATGTGTTGTTGGGTGCTCTTTTACAGGGATACCTGAACCGTCATCTTCTACGCTTACTACATTGTCACGAGATATGCTTACCTTTATGTAGTCGCAACGACCTGCTAGGGCCTCGTCCACGGAGTTGTCTACAACTTCGTAGATAAGATGGTGGAGCCCCCTACTACTTGTAGAGCCGATGTACATACCAGGTCTTAGTCTAACAGGCTCAAGACCTTCCAAGACCCTAATATTACCGGCATCATAATTGTTTTCTGTCATATTATTCCTTTCTAATTCTGCCATCCCTTATATAAGAAATCTTATCAGCTGGCACACTTTCTAAGCTTTTGGTATTGGTAGCTGTAATTATGGTTTGATAATCAGCTAGGTTTTCTAAAAGAAATTGACTCCTATTTTCATCTAATTCCGAAAATACATCGTCTAATAAAATTACAGCCTTATCTCCTGTGATCTCCCTCAAAAGAGCAACTTCTGCAAGTTTTATATTGATAATTGCAGATCTCTGCTGGCCTTGGGAAGCAAATAGCCTAGTGTTTTTGCCATTGATTTTGATTATTATATCATCTCTGTGGATGCCAGTTTGGCTTGTTTTGTATCTTAGGTCCTCATTTCTTTTTTTTATAAATTCCTTATGGTAGTCTTCAAGGCTTTTTGCCTTTATATCTGGAATGTAGTCAATTTCAAGCTTTTCAGCCCCCTCTGTGAGAGCTCTTTGAAATTTGCTTGCATATTCTTCTATATATTTGACAAACTTTGACCTAGTTTTATAAATCCTGTAGCCTTCCTTGACTAGGGACTGATCAAAGGCGTCTAATTGTTCGTTGAAATATGAGGACGATTTATTTTTTAGTAGTTTATTTCTAGCAAACAAAATCTTATCATAGTCTTTTCTAGTTTTTTTGTAGGTGAAATCTATAGATTCAATTATTTCATCTAAAAGATCTCGCCTTAAATTTGGCCCTTCTTTTATAATAGAAAGGTCTTCTGGTGTAAATAAAACTAGGTTAAACAATGACTTAAGATCCTTGTTCCTCTTATATTCTACTTCATTTACAAAAATATTCTTATCCGACCCCTCTACCCTTATCGAAACCTTCTTGAATTGTCGGCCCTTTCTTATAGTGCCTGATACTTCCATTGATTCTTGGCCAAATTTAATGATATCCCTATCCCTTAGCTTCTTAAAGGATGTGGCATTTGCTAAGTAATAGCAAGATTCAAGTAGGTTTGTCTTTCCCTGGGCATTGTCGCCTATAAAGATATTTATAGAATCGTTAAAATTAACTGTTTGATAATAATAATTCCTAAAATTATATAATTTTATATCCTGTATCCACATTATTTGATTACAATTTTTATCCCATCGAAGATGACTTCATCTCCTGGGTGGATTTTTTTGCCAGCTACATAGCAAGGCTCATCATTTAAAATGACTCCTTCTTCCCTTATTATTAGCTTGGCAAGGCCTCCTGAAGGGATGAGGTCTGTTGCCTTTAGGAGATCCTTTAGCCTTATTTCTTCACTTCTAAATTCTATTATGTCCATACTCTTACCTTGCTAGTCTAACTGGAAGGACAAGATATGTGTAGTCTTCGCCTTCGTGTTTGGTATCTTGTGGGTAAATTAGGCAAGGGTTTAGGCTTGATTTGAAGTTTAATTTTATCTTTTCGCTATCACAAGCCTTGACCCCATCTTGCATATACTTTGCATTGAATGCTATATCTAGTCCTTCGCCCTCTTGGTCTACTTCTATGACTTCCTTGACATCACCAATCTCAGAATTACTCCTTAGGGTCATGGCCCTATCTGCTATATTTACCTTTATAAGATTGGCCCTGCCTGGATCTGATAGGACCTGGGCCCTATCAAGGGCTGATGTTAGGGCGGATTTTTCTACTATAACTGATGTTTCTGAGATATCATTTATTATATTTCTGTAGTCTATAAAGTTTTTATCTATTACCTTGCATAACATGGTAGTGTTTTCAGATACAAACATCAGGTCATTTTCATTCCTATATAGGGATGTCTTATTATCGTCTGAGACTATTCTTGACCACTCTAGAAGCGATCTTTTTGGAATAATATATTCAGTATTTTCAAAGTCGGCTGGATAAGAAAGCTCAATTTTCTTTAGGGCTACCCTGTAACCATCAAGGGCCACCATATTTAGACACCCTTCCCTTAATTCAAAAAGTATACCTGTTAGGGCAAGTTTGGTTTCATCAAGAGTTGTTGCAAATTCTGTTTGGT
Source organism: Anaerococcus sp. (assembly GCA_043426375.1). GTDB lineage: Bacteria > Bacillota > Clostridia > Tissierellales > Peptoniphilaceae > Anaerococcus. Next base: position 7,241 of record JBHWRC010000084.1, on the reverse strand, counting down.
TTATTGATCTTTTTAGTTTGTCATTATCTATAGATAGGGCTGTACTCTGTGGAGTTTTTATCTCTTCCTTATCAAAATATTCAAAGGCAACTAGGTTGAAGTTAGATCTTTTGCATGAGATTTTGATTTTGCCACTATCTAGTTCTATCTTTACAATTTCATCTGGTAGCTTTCTTATAATATTTGTAATTAGGTCTGCCTTTACAGCCATGACCCCATCTTCTACAATTTTTGCATCAACTAGGGTTTTAATTGAGATTTCTCCATCAAAGGAGGTCAGTGAAAGTCTATCGTCTTCTGTAGAAAAGTATATTAATTCATGTATTTGTATATTGGTTGATTTCGATACTGCCCTATTTGCTATTGAGAGGGCCTTCATTAGTTCTCGTTGCTTAATTTCAAATTTCATAGGATCTCCTTAACTATTATTTAAACTTAGTAGTATTAGTAGTAGGCTGTGTATAAATGTGGATATCTTCATAAAACTATTATATTTCAAGATCTTCTTGTGTGAATAAGTTATGGATAAGCCCTAGGATAAATGGCTAGTTTTCCACACTTTGCACAATAGTTTTTTCTCAAAGTCTTAAAATAATCTTATCTACATACTTATCCACAGACTTATGCCCAAATTAGTCCCTTATTTCCTTTATTAGGGCCTCTAGTTCGTTTTTTATATCTTCATCTTCATCCATCAAATCAGTTATCTTATCTATACCGTGGATTACTGTTGTATGGTCCCTATCAAAGGCATTTGCTATGGTGACAAGAGAATCATCGAGGAGTTCTCTTGAAATATACATGGCAATCTGCCTTGGATTTACAATCTCTTTCTTCCTGCTTTTGCCCTTAAGGTCAGAAAGCTTGACATTATATTTAGTGGCCACAGCCTGCTGGATATCGGCTATGGTTAGTTTTTTTCTTTTGTTTTTGACCCTTGTGCCTACGCCCTTTATGGCATCTTCCATTGATACTTCAATCCTACCGTCGCTTTTTGCATAGGCAATAGCTGTAGATAAAGCCCCTTCTAGGTCTCTTATATTTGTATCAATCTCATGGGCTATATAAGAAAGGATGGAATTATCGATTATAGCACCCAAGTCTTCAAGCTTTTTTTGTAAGATTGCAACCCTAGTTTCATAATCAGGCCTTGAAATATCTGCAATAATTCCGTAGTTAAACCTTGAAACCAGCCTATCTTCTAGGTGTTTTATTTCTCTAGGTGGCTTATCTGATGTGATTACTATTTGCTTGCCTGCATTATAAAGGTCATTGAAGGTATGGAAAAACTCCTCCTGGGTGGCCTCTTTGTTTGCAATAAACTGGATATCATCTATAAGAAGTATATCGGCTGAACGATACTTTTCCCTAAATTCTTGGTTTTTGTTTGTCCTTAGGGCTGCGATCATTTCGTTGGTAAATTTCTCGCTCGATAAGTACATAACATAGGCATCATCCCTAGCTTCTAAAATTTGATGGGCTATAGCCTGGATAAGGTGGGTTTTGCCAAGCCCGCTTGATCCGTAGATGAAAAGAGGGTTATAAACCTTTGATATATCGCCTCTTGATATTGTATCTGCAACAGCCTGGCTAATCCCAAGGGCATATTGGTTAGACTTGCCTTGGACAAAGGTCTCAAAGACATTGGCCTCCTCAAGCTGTGGTTTTGGGAAGGATTTGACCTGGTCAATTCTCATCTGGCCGTCCCTATCATAGTCCTTGCCAAGGGTTAGAACTTTTTGATAATCATCCCCATCCTTAGCTACTATCTTTACCTTAAGATTGCCCCCAATTTTAGGCGCTATATTATCAAGGGCTTCTTGGAGTTTGTCCTGCCAAATCCCCTCGAAAATAAAAAGCGTATCCTTTTTTGGAATCTCAAGGTATAAAATTCCCTCATATAAATTTAGGGGTTTTAAAATATTAATCCATGTATCAAACTGCTGTGAATCCGATACATGCATTTTCATTTCATTTTTTAATTCACTCGTAATGAATTCTAGATTCTTCATCTAAGCATTCCTTTCTGAAGTCTTATCCACATATGATTTATCTTTGTAAAATAAAGCTTATATATAAAAAAATTGACCTTATCCCCAAAATCGGGATAAGTTGTGGATAAGTTCCTTGTTGATAAAATTTGCCTTGAAATTATAAGACTTATAAAGGATAAGTTAAGTAAAATCGAGAGAACTTATAAGCTTATCCACAAATAAAAGACAAATCTACAGTTAAAATAGAGTTTTACCCTTACTTTTACACATCATATCTTACCACAAATTAGCCATTAAATCAACTTATCCACAAATTCTGGACGAAAATATGGATAAGTTCTGAGATAAAGGAAACATTCATTCGAAAGCTATGTTGATATGTGGATAAGTCTGTGTATTTATAAATGAAATGTATATTTGAAATCGCATTTTGTTTAAAATTTAAGATTTTTCAAAAAATATAACCACAAAATATAAAAAATATGCACAAGAAATTTATCCTGGATATCTTGTGGAAAAATAAAAACCCACAAAGTTATCAACAACTAATATTTATACTAAAAATCACCATAAAAAAGAATAATCATTCCTACAAAGCTTTCATACTTATGCAAATAAAACTTATAGCCATAAAAAATCTTAGAAACAAGCAATAAGCTATAAAAGATTGAAAATAATCTTGACAGATGAGCTTATTTTCAATATAATAGTAAGAGTCAAAATTTATTAGGAGGTGTAAAAATGAAAAGAACCTATCAACCAAATAGAAGAAGAAGAAAAAAAGATCATGGTTTTAGAAAAAGAATGTCTTCTCCAGGTGGCAGAAGAGTACTTAAAGCCAGAAGAAAGAAAAATAGAAAAAGACTTTCTGCTTAATCTTTAATAGAAGTAATTAATGGAAAAAAGATTAAGTTTAAGGAAAGACACTGACTTTAAAAAAGTCTACAAAAAAAACTTTGCATGCTATAATAGAGATTTCACAGTCCTTGTAAAAGAAAATGGCTTAGGCCATCCGCGATTTGGCTTTTCTATATCGAAAAAAGTCGGCAAGGCCCATGATAGAAATCATCTCAAAAGAAAGCTTAGAGAGATAGCAAGGATAAATTACGCCAGAGTCAACGGAGTTGATATAGTAATCATCCCCAAAAAACATACCACAGAATTTGACTACCAAAGATTAAAATCCTCTCTAGGACATGCCCTAAATCAAGCATTTAGAAAAAAGAAGATATTTTATGCTAAATAAAGTTTTTATAAAACTGATAAGATTTTATCAAAAATTCATTTCTCCACAATTAGGCCATTCAAAATGCAAATACTACCCAACTTGTTCCAACTATGCCCTAGAAGCATTTAGGAAATACGGGCCGGTTAGAGCTTTTTTTATGTCTTTGTGGAGAATTTTAAGATGTAATCCATTTTCTAAGGGCGGCTACGACCCAGTAAAATGAGACAATACCACAGATTTAAAACGGAGATTATATGTTTAAATTTATAGCGACAATACTCGGTAAGCTGATGAGGCTAATTTATGATAACCTAGCAACAAGCTTTACCGAACCAGAATCTATAAGCTACTATGCTATAGCAATCATAATAATGACCTTGCTTGTAAGTCTAATATCAATACCAGTAACTGTATCAACCCAAAAACAAGCAGAAAAAACCAGAGCCATTAAACCAAAGATGGACGAAATCCAAAAAAAATACGGCTACGACCAACAAGTCCTACAACAAAAAATGCAAGAATTCTATAAAGAAGAAGGTGTAGCACCAGGCCTAGGTGGATGTCTTCCAATGATAATCCAACTACTTGTACTATTCGGTCTATTTAGAATGATGCAAGATACTGGAAGGTATGTATTCCCAGATGGTATGAGCCACATTAGAACAGACTTCTACTGGGTCCCAACTCTACTAGAAGCCGATCCACTATGGTACGGGCTTCCACTACTTACTTCCCTATCACAGCTAGTAACAACACTATTCTCAATGAAAACCAATCCACAACAGCAACAAGCAATGGGCGGTATGAATACAATGATGCTAGTATTACCCCTAGTATTTTTCTTTACATTTAGACAACTACCAGCGGGACTTCCTTTATACTACACCCTATCATCAGTATTTAGACTAATAATAATGGTAGTAATGCACCTAGCAATGAAAGATAAAAAGGTAGAAGAAAAATGAAAAAATCCCTAACAAAATCAGCTAAAACAGTAGATGAAGCTGTAAGACTTGCCTTAGACGAAATAGGAAAAACAAGGAGTGAAGTCACAGTAGACATTATAGAAGGAGGAAGCGGCGGCTTCCTTGGCCTAATAGGCGGCAAAGATGCTGTGGTTAGAGTATCCTACGATGAAGATTTAGACCAAGTACTTGAAGAACTAAAGACAGAAATCGAAATCGACAGCCTAAAAGAAGTAGGAAAAAACTACGACATCAAAAAAAGAAGCCAAGAAATCCAAAAAAAAGTAGGCATAGAAGATAAAGAAGAGAACTCCATCACAGAAGAAGTCAAAGATTTTGGAGAAAAGATAAAAGAAGAAACCCACGAAATCAAAGAAGCTGCAGAAGAAATCTTTGAAGATAAGGACGAAGAAAAGCTAGAAGAAAAGCAAACAGAAGAATCGGCGGAAGTTGAACTAGCAGAAAAAAGAGACTACGCCCTATCTAGAAAACGTTCAAACATAGACAACTACTACAAGGCAAAGCAACTTCTAGAAGAAATCCTAAGAGCAATGCACTTTGAAAATGTAAGTGTAATAGGAAACCTAGAAGGATCAATAATAAAACTAGACGCCAAAGTAGAAGAAAAAGACACAGGCATCGCAATCGGCAAAAACGGAGCCAGCCTAGATGCCATAGAATTTATCTTAAGAAAAGCAATCGACTCAAGAAGCAACAACCTAAGAGTCAATGTAGATATAAACAACTACAAAAGACGCAGAGACGAAAAAATCGTAAGGCTAGAAAGAGATACAGCAGAAAAAGTAGCTCAAAGCAAAAAATCATGGAACCTAAGATACATGAACTCCTACGAAAGACGCCTAGCCCACGAAGAAATAAGCAAAAACAGAAATGTAACAAGCCACTCAGAAGGCCGCGAACCACAAAGATACGTAGTAGTAGACTATGTAGGAGAATAAAAAGAGAAGAGTACTCGAAAGAGTGCTCTTTTTTTGAAAGGATAAAATGACTTACAAAGAAATAAGAAAAACCATAGAAAAATACTCAAAAGAAAACTACAAAGACTTAATAAAATCCATAATAAGCCTAGAAAGCTCAGAAATAAGCAAAGAAAAATTAGATGAAGTCTATGAATATTATATGGAAAATGATGAGATTACTCTTTTGAGTGATGAGATTAGGGAGAGGTTATAAAAAAGTAATTATAAAACGTGTAAGGATATAATATTTTATCCTAACACGTTTTATATTAATTTCCTCTTTTTTCATCATATTGATTTTTTAACAAACCTATTTTTTTATTATGATTTAAATATTGAAAAAATATAGCTTTAAAATCATCATAAGCTAGCATTGGAAAAAGAATGGCTGGATAGGTTGTGTTAAATTCTAATAAAACAAGTCTAGCAGGAGAAGCGTCAACATCAATGGTATCTTGGGATCTAAATTTTAGAAAACTACTCAATTCTGAATCTTTATTTTCATACAAAAGATTGATCATATTATATATTAAGTTATCATTCCTCAAACTAGCTAACTTCAAAATGTAGTTAAATAAATCCATATTATTTAAAATAACATCTATATAGTCATCAAGTAAATCTTTATCCTGGAGCTTGTCATTTAATACATTTGCAAAAATAGCGGCTTTATATAGATAATTTTCCCAATCAAACTTTCTAAGTACTATAAGTCTAAAAGTATTAAAATTTTCACTTATTTTAGGATGATTTCTAAATAAAGACATTCTAAGCTTTGAAACCAAGTATGACATCCAAAAATTTTGGGACATATATATCTCTTGTTTCAAATCTATAAAATTATACATCATTATTTTAATTAAATCTCCAAGTATCTTAGATGACTTTTTATTAGCATTTCCTGAATACGTTATAAACTCATCTAAGTCCGGCACCTCAACTCTAGTATCTGTAAAAAAATCATCTTCTTTTAAAGTATTTCTTAGGAAAGAGTTATAAAAATCCAATTCATTCACTATAGGATCTTTTAAAAGGTAAATTTCACTCATAATTACTCCTAATAGCCTCTACGTATTTATCTATAATACCTTCTGCTATTTTTTGTACTGCTTCATCAATATTATCTAAATATATATATTCAATCCCCTTATCTTGGAGCAAATTTTTCAATTTCATATCCAGTGCACTACCATTGTCTATTCTTTCAACGGCAACTCCATCTTCCAAACTTCCATAAGTATCAGAGGCCTTATCCATATTTATATTTTTGCTGATTAGGTTTATCAGTGCTTTTTGAAGACCGGCGTATAGGTACATGTTTTTTAGATCTCTACTATCTTGACTATTTTTAAATCCTATATTGCTATCTTTAAAAACCAATTTTATAAAATTTGAGTCTAGCTCTATTTTAATTGGTACAGTTAGTTTCGGATCTATAGTTTGCTTGAAAACTTCTACAGCTTCTTCTAAATTTCCGGAGAATGTATAGTAATTAGAAAAGGCTAAAAGCTTACCTGGTCCAACATTTATATCACTCTTAAATTCGTCATAAAAAGGATGTAGATCATTATTATCTTTAAAGTTGATATTATCTGTTGACATAATTATAGCTTGAAATTTCGTATTATTCTTCAAATATACTCTATTATCAGCTACCTTTACTATAGGATCATCTATATTAACTTCATAATATCTCGAATCAATAGAGGATATGATGAGCAGTATCTTTGCCCTATTTTCTTTTATTTTATTTAATAAAAATTCAGAAGCTAGGTCTATATTAACTTTAAATTGATAATTTCTGCCATCTTTATAGTCAGTCTTTATATCTATATAGAAATTTTTATCTAAATAATCATCTTGTAAATTATTCAATATTGGGTAGGAAAAATTTGTAGGTTTGGTGTAAATCATCACTCATACTCCACATCTATATTAAATTTATAATCCTTATTATAATTATCATTAAAGTTTAGCTCTAAATTTATTTTTCCATTATATATGCTTGTTGAATATACCTTATTAGACCTAAATTTGAGTTTGTTGTCATTATTTTTATCTTTTATGAAAAGGG
>JBHWRC010000083.1:0-4755 GCA_043426375.1 Anaerococcus sp. | reverse complement strand
GATCTAAGAGATAAAATCCAACTTGCGACCAAGATGCCTTGCTGGTTTGTAAAGGAAAAGGACGATTTCTATAGGATTTTTAATGAGCAATTAGAAAAATTAAGGACAACTTATCTTGATTTTTATCTCCTCCACTCCCTTGATATAAAAAGATTTAGACAGATGGTAGACCTTGGGGTCTTTGATTTTCTTGATGAATTAAAGGGAAAAGGTCTAGTAAAAAATGTTGGCTTTTCCTTCCACGATGAATACGAGGCTTTCGAGGAAATAGTAAAGTCCTATGACTGGGACTTTTGCCAAATCCAGCTAAATTACCTGGATATCAACCTACAAGCAGGTATGAAAGGTTATAATTTAGCTAAAGAAATGGGGATTCCTATAGTAATAATGGAGCCTGTAAAAGGCGGCAGACTTGCAAATCCTCCAGCAGAAGTAAGGGAATTTATGAGAGAATTTACAGACCTTACACCAGCCCAACAAGCCATAAAATTCCCCCTAAGCCTTGATAATGTAATGACAGTTTTATCTGGCATGAACACAAGCGAGCAAGTAGCAGAAAATATGGAAATGGCAAGTGCAGATCCTGCTCTTTCAGCAAAAGAAATCGAATTTTACGAAAAAGCACGTGAAATCTATAAAAATAGAGAACAAATTGCCTGCACAGCCTGCGAATACTGCCTGCCTTGTACTGTAGAAATCAATATTCCAAAGGTGTTTTCAATGTGGAACAACGCTTATCTTTACGACGAGGCAGAAAAATCCAAAAAAGCCTACCAAGAATACCTAAAAGACGGAGTAAACCCAGAAGCCTGTATAGAATGCGGCAAATGCGAAAACATCTGCCCACAAAGCCTTGAAATAATCGAGGGACTAAGACAGGCTAATGAGTTTTTGAGTAAATAAAAGAAGTTTAAAAAGACCCGCGCCGGGTCTTTTTTTATAAATTATCTATAATAATTCTTGTATAATCCATATGATAAAATCCGTATAATTACATAAAGAGAATTAGGTCCTTTAAAACCTAGCTGGTACTATGTTTAAAGTATAAAACAACTATGAGTAACGATTGACCCATTTAGATTAGATGTATAAGGCATTTAAACTTTATCAAAGCAAAGGTTAAAAATGAGATGGTAAATTCTTAAGACAGTTATTTAAAGATAGCAAATAAGATTATCGAAGAATTTTAAACTGATGCCAAGGCGATATTTAAAATTCGAGATCAACTTGATAATAATATAAAAGAATAAATATTCTGAAAATATGAAAAAGAAAAGAAATTCAAAATTTTATAGACACCTATACTATGGATTTGAATGCGTCTTTACATATTAAGCATCTGGCCTAATTCTAACATCTTATATAAAATAATTTATTAGGTAGACTAAAGGAAGAAGCTGGCAGATAATTAATAAATTATGATCTCCCTAATTAGAAATCTTCTATTAGACTTATACCTATCCTTAAGACTTTTAAGATAAATCCTTATTGATATCAGTGATATCTTGATAGAATTTTCTAAAATACATATTAGTATAAAATTGTAAATATTGTGCTAGTAGATTTACACAATAATATAAACTTGATTTATTTTTATTCTTGTGTATAATGTTAATGAAAATTAGAATCATTTTAAATTAGGAGGAAGAAATGACAAATTTAAACGAATATCTTGCAAATCTTGCAGTAATAAATATAAAATTCCATAACCTACATTGGAATGTAGTAGGTAGTCAATTTGTGGCTGTACATGAGTACCTTGAAGCTGAATATGATAAGGCTAGTGATAGACTTGATGAAGTTGCTGAGCTTATCAGAATGTCTGGAGAATTCCCAGTTGCTAATATAAAAGAATATTTAGAAATTTCTACAATCAAAGAGATTGAAGATTCTAAAGAAGTATCTATTAAAGAAGCATTAGAAATAGTCCTTTCTGATATAAAACTTCAAAAAGAATTGGCTCTAGAGATTAGAAAAGAAGCAGATGAAGCTGATAATTTCCCTGTAGCTAATGCTATGGAAGATCATATAGAAGACTACAACAAACAAATTTGGTTTGTGGAATCAAGTCTTAAATAGGAAAAAGCGACTATTACAAAACTTTAAAATATTATCAAATAATAATAAAGCTGCCTATTCGGCTTATTAAGACTCCCTCCACTAGGTAGCAAGCTAAGTTAAGAAAGCTAATCCCAGTGCGAGATGGGTCAATAAATAATTTTGTGTATCAACCTAAATCCTAACACAAGGGTAAGGGTTGATACTTTTTTTGTATCAATCTTTATCCATTCCTAAAGATTAGACCTTGCCTTAATTTATCATCAATAATAAACTTTCATGAAAATTGCTGCTGATTTCATAATAATTTTTAGCTTGAATAAATCACCCTTAAAAAAATATTTATTATTGGGAAAAAATTGATCCCAGCCAGGTATCCTATGAGTCCGTACATATTAGCTTTCTACTAACTTCTTGTTATTTAAAATATCTTGAAATTTGTCTAGTTGTTTTCCAAGATCTTACACACATTGGGTATTTTTTTCCCATTTTATTCAAACATACCTAGATTTGTTAAGCCTCAATCTTTTATTTATACCTTTTATAGAGCTTTTAAATCCTTTATGTCTTTGTACTTTGTAGGATACTAGTACTCTTAATCAAACAAAACTACAAAGTATTCATATAATTTTCTTACAGATATAAGTGTAAAAATTAGAAAAACTGTAATAATTGCTAGGATACTGGAAAGACATCTAGTCGTGTCAATAAAATCATTATGGTTTGGGAGTCTTAGTTAACTTTAATTATTTGTTAATGTATTCTAAAATTGATCAATATAACCTAATTCTAGAGCCTTGGCATATAATTCCACCTTATTTTCCACACCCAATTTTTGGTAAATCTTTTCTATGTGGTGGTATAAGGTGCGTTCGCTTATGAAAAGTTTCTTGGCGATTTGGGTGTTTGTCTTGCCTGTAATTAATTCTTTTAGAACCTCTTCCCCCTTTTTGTTAAGGGGTTTTCATATATTTTTGCATCAATCTTCCATAACCCCTCATAAATTTCTTGCAGTTTATTAATAAGTTTTTTAGAGTCAATTGATTTTGATAGAAAGGCAACTGCTCCTAGGTCTAGGGATTTTTTCTTGTAGATTGGATTTGTATATGATGATATGATTACAGTTTTAAAGCGGACTTTCTTTGCCTTTAAATCTTTTAGGACATCAAAACCAGAATCCTTATCAAGATTTATATCTAAAAGACAAATATCATAAGACTTTTCTTCGATTTTTTCAAAAAAGTCTCCAACTTTACTTAGGTAATCGCATTGGCTAATTTTTTCACTTTCTAAAAGCAAATTCCTAAGACTTTCTCCAAAAATCTTGTGGTCGTCTAAAATTATTATTTTCATCTATAGATCCCCTAGCCTAACTTCTGTTATCAATGTCCCCTTGTCAAAAGAATATTTCATCTCTCCTCCAAGCGAATCCAGCAAGAATTTCATAAACAAGACTCCGCCTTTTGATTCTAGGATTTTCATATAATCAATCTCATTTGCCCCATCGCTTGTGACTTTCAAAAAAATTTTCCCATAATTAATATCGAGAGTGTAAGTAATATAAGATGCTTTTGAATGTTTGTAGATGTTGTTAATAAGCTCTTTGCTAATAATAAGTATAGTCTTTTTAAGTTCAGAATTTATTTTATTCTCTAAAATATTCTTTGAAATTTGGTAAGAGATTTCAAGATTTTGTTCAGGATAAAGACTTGCTACATCGTAGAAAATGCTCTCGATATTTTCTTCTAAAGTCATATCGGAGACCAGACTTTCCCTGTAATAGGTCATTATAGATCTAGATTTGTTTTCTAAATTTTCTGCAATTTTCTTTGCCATATCTGTATCTGGATCCTTTAGACTGAGATTATTAATTATTCCGTAGAGGTCTTGGATTATTTCATCGTAGATTATTCTCGCAAATTCTTCCTGTTGGTTAGTTAAATAATCCCCTAGATTGAAATATCTAACTGTTTTTTGGTATCTTTTTAAAATCATGCCAGATAGGATGGTGCAAGTTAGGAAAATCACTGCATAACCATAATAGAGAATAGATTTTCTAGCCATAGCATATGGAATTGAAAGAATTGTTAAACTTCCTAAGATACAGGTTAAGATTATGTAGGTGATTATTCCTTTCTCTTTTGTTGTTACTTTCATTTTTTCCTCCTTGTATTTTGGGATATAGTTAAAGTCTTAAAATTATTCTCACTTTTATTATATTTCCAAGTTTCCCCTTGCCTATGGTAGTTTTCTGCAAATTTCTCAAAGAAAAAGACCCACACAGGGTCTTTTTAAATGTATGACGGGCATGTTCTAATGCTGGGGTGAAATTCTCTACAGAGCGTAGTTACCGACGAATCTAATAGCAACTTGCAAGTTTTAGATGGCGACATCTAGGAGAGAAGAAGCAATAGCGAAATCGTGGCTTGACGGACAGAAACAGAATATGAGGCGTAACAGGTGGGCAAGCTAGCATTTGATAGCAAAGACCCAAAAGGTAACCGTAAACCCAAAGCGTAAATTCTGCAAGTAAACGATGAAAGTATTAGGGCTTATCCGTGAGGTCTCACTAGCGAAGAAGTAGTAACAACGAATAGTGAGAAGTCAGCAGAAGTCATAGTAGGTGGAAACACCGAAGGACCGAACAATTTAAAAGCACAAGCAAAATGTATGTAGCATAACAAATCTGACAGAGAA
>JBHWRC010000082.1:0-35597 GCA_043426375.1 Anaerococcus sp. | reverse complement strand
GATTTTTGATCTAATTAAAGATCTACAAAAATCATTGATATTTATTTGTGCGAAATACTTTTTAGTATTTCTGGTTCAGTGTCTAGCATCTTTAACGTGCTGACTATTATATAGTACCACACGCTTTTTAACTTGTCAAGTGTTTTTATCATTTTTTTATGATTTTCTTTCTTACCCGACTTGTTTATCTCTTGCCGACAAATAATACTATAACATCTTATTTTGCCTTTGTCAAATATTTTTTTAAAATATATTAAAAAAGCCCTATTTTGGGCTTTTTCATAGTTTATAGTGGTCTTTTATGATAGCTAAGTTCTCTCTTAATTCATCAGTTAGATCATCGTATGTTAATAACTCCTCTAGATCTTCTCTAGCTTTTGCTGTATTACCTATTACTAAATTTATCTGAATTTTGTTATAGGTCATCCTTGGATCTTGAGGATATTTTCTTAGTCCTTCTTCTATTATAGATAAAGCTCTTATTTCTTCCTTATTTAAATATAAGCTTATTGAGTAGTCATTATAAAGTTCTCTAAAGTTTGCTCCGTGATCTAGCGATTTCTCAAAAGCCTTTATTGAGTCTTCATATTGTCCAAGATTTTGATATGCTACTCCTAGATAATAGTATGCATCTGCTCTTTTTGTGTTTGAAAGGAGCTTGCTTAATGTTTTAATTGCTTCGTTGTACTGACTTTTACCTATATAGTATAAGGCCTGTTCTATTTCAGCATTGTCTTCTATGCTTATAAGCTTATTTCTTATTTCGTTTTTTGCAGTTTCTTCTTCTGTAAATCTTAGGGCATTGTTGTAATAAGACCTAGCTTTTATATATTCCCCAAGGTTAGCATATATATTTCCTAACTCATAGTATGATAATTGGAACTTATCATCTACTTTTAGTATATCTTGTAGGATTTTTAGGGCTTCTTTTATAAATGAAGACTCTAGGTTTTCATCAACTTCGTATGCCAGCTGCCAAAGTAGTCTAGCATAAAGATAAGAATTGTATTTATTATTAGGATCTAATAGATAACCTGCCCTTGCTGCGAGTAGAGCTTTTGTTTTATTATCTTTTTCATAATGTATTGACTTATTTGCAGCAAATCCCCCAATATCTTTTAGATATTTTTTTAGAATTTTTATATAAGCTTCCTTATATATGAAATCCTTGTCTATGGCAATATTTAATAACATTGCTTCTAGAATTATTTCAAGATTAATTTCTTTTGCAAAGTCTCCTGTCTCGATTCCTTCCTTCATATCATCTATATATATAGGGAGTGGAGTTTCTTTTAGATCTTCAACCTTGCTTTCTTCTTTAAGGTCTATATAAGCAAGCTTATCTGTATATTTGATAAAATATGAATCTAGTTTATTCATTAGCACCACCCCATAAACTTTCTTTGTCTATAGGAGTGTTTGTTAAGGTGCTTGAATAATATTCCCCTAAATATCATAAATAGAGTGTGAATTAAGGCAATGACTAGACAAGCTATTATTTTACCAATTCCCATAGGTTGTCCGATCGCAAACCTTAGGCTCATGTAGTACTCTACAAAGATAAATATCAAACTATAAAGACCATAATGTAGAAGATTATTTTTTACAAAATTTACTGATTCAACTATTGCATTTGTACCGCTCCTACCATTTAGATAGATTTGTTCGTAGATTGATGATAATAACACTTGTATTATTAACACTACTATTACTCTAAATTCTGCTGGAAAGTTCATTAGTAAAAGGTCTGAGAACATTTCAAGTAAATAGACCCAAAACATGGTTTCTATCATTAGGCCAAAATAATTTCCTAGTGAATTTTCCAGGGATTTTTTACCAGTATTTCCGAATCTCACTACCGAGTTTAGGCACTGAATTACAAAACAAGATATAACTACTCCAATGAAGTAGTGGACAATACCTCCTATTGTGCCTCCTATTACTCCAAAGCTAAATTTGTTGTTTGTAAATATTGTGTTTATTAGTACGAAAATAAAGACCAGGTAAGATTTGTCTATCTTTTTTATAGTTTCTTTAAAAGATATCTTAGATACTAGAATAAAGTCTTTAATTTTATCCATTTACATCTTCTCCACAGTGCTAATTCCTAATAGTCCTAGGGCTATTTTGATTACAATTGATGTTACGTAGGCTAGAGCTAGCCTTTCTTCTTTTAGCTTTTCATCTTCAACCATTATCTTTGATGAGTTATAGAATTTGTTGAAGCTTTTTGCAATTTCTGTTAGATGTCTTGTAATTAAAGATGGTTCATATTTTTCTTTTGCTCTTACTACAACATCTTCAAATTCAGCCAGTTTTTTAACTAATATAAATTCTTCATCACTTGTTATTTTTTCTATATCAAGCGGCTTAATTTCTTCTATACCTGCTTTTCTTAGGACTGACTTTGCCCTTGCATAGGTATACTGAACATATGGTCCTGTTTCACCGTCAAAGTTTAGGACTTCGTTCCAATCAAATACATAGTCTTTTATCCTGTTATTGTATAGTTCTTGGAATTTAACAGCACCAATACCAACTATCCTAGATACTTCATCGATATTGTCTACAGTATCTTCACGGTTTTCCATGATTTCACGAGTTTTATCTATTGCCTTGTTTAGAACGTCTTCTAGAAAGACTACTTGGCCTTTTCTTGTGGATAGGGTTTGGTCTTTAAGACTTACCATGCCAAATGGAATATGCTTACATCCTTTATAAAGATCATAGCCCATTAATTCAAGTATTTTCCATAATTGTTTAAAGTGAAGGTTTTGTTGGGTTGCAACAACATAGAGGTTTTCGTCGAAGTTATATTCCTTTTTCCTTACTATTGCTGTGGCAATATCACGAGTGATGTAGGCTGATGAGCCATTTGATTTTATAACAATTGAAGGCGGCATATCATATGCAGATAGGTCAATAATTTGTGCCCCATCGCTTTCTACTAGGAGATTTTTCTCCTTAAGTTCTTCAAGGATTTCTGGTATATATTTAGAACTATAGGACTCGCCTTTGTAGTTATCAAATTCTATATCAAGAAGTTTGTAGACTCTATCAAATTCTTTGAAGGAAATATCCTTAAACCATGACCAAAGTCTAGTAGCTTCCTCCTCACCTTCTTCAAGATTTTTAAATTCTTCCCTAGCAGCGTCCATCATTTCTTCGTTTTCGCTAGCTTCTGTATTATATCTAACGTAAAGATTTAGAAGTTCTTGGATAGGATTTGCATTTAATTTATCATCATCTCCCCAAAGTTTGTAAGCTGCAATCATGGTTCCAAATTGGGTACCATAGTCACCAATATAGTTTGAAGCAACAGTATTATATCCTAAAAATTCGTGGATATTTCTAAGAGCATCACCTATTACGGTTGATCTGATGTGGCCAATGTGGAAAGGTTTAGCAATGTTTACCGAAGAAAAATCTATAACTACAGTCTTGTCTTTGCCCATATCAGACCTAGCGAAGTTTTCCTTTTTTTCTAGGATTGTATTTATAACTTCATTTTCGAATTTTTTCCTATCTAAAAAGAAGTTGATATAAGGCCCAACATTTTTAATTTCTGTGAAATCTTCAAGTTCTAATTTTTCTTTAAGTTCTGTTGCTATTTGAGCCGGATTTTTTCTTAGTGTTTTTGCAAGCTGAAAGCATGGAAAAGAGAAGTCTCCCATGTTTTCTTGTGGTGGAATTTCTATGAGGTTTAAGATTTCATTTTTATCTAAACCTATATCTTGATTTTCTAATTTTTTTGCAATAATTTCTTTATAATCTTTCATTTTTCCTCCTTAGGCAAATTTGACTATTGTAACACCATATCCGCCCTCTTTGTCATCACCGAACCTGTACGATTCAATCCTCTTATCGGTTTTTAAAATCTCAGTAACTCCCTTGATTAGAGCCCCTGTACCCTTGCCATGGATAATCTTAGCCTGGTCGAGACCTGCTAGCATAGCATCATCTAGGTATTTATCAAGGTTTCTCATAGCTTCATCATATCTTTGGCCTCTCATATCAAGTGTTGCCGATATGTTCATAGCCTTTTTTACACTATACACCTTCTTGATGTTTTTCTCAGTTTGATTCTCCCCTTCAATTTTTCTTACATTCTTGATATTAGAATCCATTTTTAGGATACCCATCTGAAGTTTTATATTTCCCTTAGAATCTGGCGCCTCAATTACTTCCGCCTTTTCGTTGAGTCCAGCTACTATTACCATATCTCCTATTTTTAGAGTTTCTGGTGCATTCTGAGACTTTCTTTGTCTAAAGCTTTCTTCTTCTCTTTCTATATAAGAATCCTTAAATTTATTTCGGATTTTATTAAGAGACCTATCTATATCTCTAGTATTTGCGTTTTTAGACCTTTTAGCTTCCTTAAGCATGGCCTGACTTTCGTCGTTGGCTTTTTCTAAAATCTTATTTGCCGCATCCTCCGCTTTTTTTATTATATCTTCTTTTTCTCTCTCAATTTCTAGAGATTTATTCCTTAGTTTGTCCTTTATAGACTGTATTTCTCTTCTGTAGCCCTCTATTTCTTTGTTTTTGGCTTCCATCCTATACTTATCATCTTCAATTTGTTCTAGGATTTTGTTGATATTTTTAGTATCTTCTCCAATTAGGTCTTTAGCTCGTTTTAAGATATGTTCTGAAAGTCCTAGCCTTTTTGATATCTCAAAAGCATTTGATTTTCCTGGTGTACCTATCTCTAGCTTGTAGGTAGGAGATAGCGTTTCAACATCAAACTCAACAGAAGCATTCATCACCTTGTCATTTTCCATTGCATAATACTTAAGCTCGCTGTAGTGGGTTGTTGCAAAGGTCATAACTTCCTTTTCTGTGAGGTGAGAAAGTATTGAAATAGCAAGAGCTGCCCCTTCTATGGGGTCTGTACCTGACCCAATTTCGTCAAGAAGGATAAGAGAATTAGAACTAAGTTTACTTAAAATATCTACTATATTTGTAAGTGAAGCAGAAAAGGTTGATAAACTCATCTCTATCGACTGCTTATCACCAATATCTAAAAATACATCGTCAAAAACATTTACGGTAGATCCTTCATCAGCTGGTATAAATAAAGCAGTCTGGGCCATTAATGTAATAAGACCTACAGTCTTCAAAGAAACTGTCTTGCCACCAGTATTTGGTCCAGTAATTATAAGAGTAGTATAATCTCCACCGATTTTTACATCTATAGGAACTACCTTGCCTGGTAGAAGTGGGTGGATAGCCGATTTTATATCTATAATCTTATCCTTATTAAGTATTGGCAAGGAGTAGTCATTTTCTAGACCAAATTTTGCCTTTGCTTGGAGAAAATCAATCCTTGCTAAAATTTTTTGGTTCTCTAAGATTTCAAGGTCAAATCTCTGACATAATCTTGAAAGTCTATCTAGAATTCTCCTGATTTCCGCATCTTCCTTAAGCTCCAAATCCTTGTACTGGTTGTTAAGTTCAACTATTGCTGATGGCTCTATAAAAAGAGTATTGCCAGAAGCTGATTTGTCGTGGACAATCCCATTTATAACCGAACGCTTGTTAGTCTTAATTGGCACTACATAGCGGCCATCCCTTACAGAGACAACTTTTTCTTGAAGAGCACTTTCGTATTTCGAGCTTGTCACATAGGAATTAAGCTTGTTTTTGATTTCTTCTTCCTTGCGTCCTAGCTGCCTTCTGATATTTAAGAGTTCTCTTGAAGCGTTATCAGCGATTTCGTCTTCATTTAGAATCGACCTGTCAATCTCTTCTTTAAGGAATTCATTGGTTGAAATTCTATCAAATAAATCATTAATATAAGACTCTTCTATATTTTTCCCATAGTCTTTTAGATATTCGGATACTCTCAACAAACTTAGAATCTTAAGCAGGTCAGCTGGTTCTAGGATTCCATTTCTTCTGATATATCCAACCATGCTCGTAAAATCATATAGGCCAAATATATCTATATTGCCATTTCTTGAAATGACCTTGGCCATGGCTCCTGTTTTTTCTAGTTCATCTTCTAGAAATTCTATATCACTAGACGGCTTTAACTCTAAGATTTGTTTTTTCACCAAGCCTGAGCGAGCCATTTTTGAAAGCTTTTCTAAAATTTTGTCATATTCTAAAACTTCTAGGCTTTTTGCCTGCATTAAATAACTCCTCTCCTGTAATTTAATCTATCGTTATAAGATTTTTTCCTATAATCCTCTAAATCCTTACTAGAAAAAACTGATATTAAGTATGATACTTGTTCTGCGAATAAATCTTCATCTATACCAGCTATTTCTAAAGGATAAATTTTGCTAATACCATTATTTCTAATGATCCTCATCTTATCTTTGTTTATATTTACAAGTTCGCCTTCTCTAAATTTGCAAGTCTCACAGCCCTTAAAGCCACACTTTTTGATAATGGAAAACGGACAGTGGACCATATTCATAAGCTCAATCCTTGCAAAAGTTAAAGCTTCGACTGGGTACCTTTTTGAGTTTTCATTTATATTATCAAGGGTGTTTTCTACTGAGGATTCAATTTTTTCTGCAAAGTCAGAATAGAAATCAAAAGAGTATGAATTTATCACGTTTAGATACCTTCCTATTCTGATATTTATACCGGCACTTTTAAAATCATCTATGAAAGCTAAATCCCTATAGTTGTTGAAGATTACTCCCTTGATTGAATTTTCTTTTAGGTATTCTAATAGACTTTCTATCTCGTAATCCATATGGCTATCCAAATTGAGGTAGAGATTGAAACCCTTATATTTTGAGTCGTAAGATTTGATATATAGGTTATCAAAGCTTTGTAAAAGTGATGGATTGATATTATTTGTTATAATCTCAACATTTTTTTCTGCCTTAATTTTCCTATTATCACTTAATTTAGCTTTTTTAATTGTGATTTGTTCCCTCTTATAAGGGCTTGCAAGTTGTTCTTTTAAAAGACTAATAGCATCTCTTCTTAGCTCATTGATGGTTTTTTTTCTTATAAAAATCTCCTCATCGATTTCTATAGCAATCTCCTCTGCCTTAAAGATTTCGTCATTGAATCTGTCTAGGTTTTCTCTTATACCATCTTTATCTATTGAAATTTTTTGAGATTTCTCGATAAGTTCATCGCTTTGTACTTCTACTTCTGTATCTTTATAGGTAACTTTTAAGTTTGCCTTTTTGTTTAGATGTGCCTTAAAGGAAAGTTTAATAGGTAAGTTTTTATAGGTATCAAGACCTGCTATTAATTCCTCTTTAATATTTTCTGCATTTAGCATTAATATGTCAGAATCAATTTTAGCATCCTTATATTGATCTAAAACAAATATCTGGCCTTTTTTCAAACCCTTTGTGAGTGTGAGTGGAAGTTTCTTATCCCTCTCGGTTCTAACCTCTAGATTATCCCCCTTAGATAAATCTGAATTTGTTATGAAGACCTTTTTATTATTCTTTAGAGATACTTTACCAACAGACCTATGTTTTCTGTCATTTTCCTTAAGTATATAATCTTTTTTCTGACCAAAAATGAAGCCTTTTGTATAGCCCCTATTTGTAATGTCTCTTAATTTTTCTCTATTATAAGAGCCAAAATTTAATTTATCCCTATAGGCTAGGACAGTATTATAGACATATTCAGGAGTTTTCATCCTGCCTTCAATCTTTAGGCAGTCAATTCCTAATTCTATAAGTTCATCAAGATTATCGATGACATTTAGGTCTTTCATGTTTAAATAATAATCATTTCCTAAAACTTTTCCATCATTAATTAGGTCATATTTTTGCCTGCAAGGACCCGCACACCTTCCCCTGTTTGCAGATCTTTCTCCAAAATAGGAGCTCATCAAACATTCACCAGAAAAGGAAACACAGAGTGATCCATGTACAAAAACTTCCTTTTCGCAAGGAAGTTTGGCAATTTTTCTAATTTCTTCTATTGGGGTTTCGCGAGCAATTACAATTCGCTTGAATCCTAAATCCATAAGGGCCTTGGCACCATAATAATCTCTTACTGCCATTTGAGTTGAGGCATGGATGTCAAGACCAGGGACTTGGTCTTTAATTATTGAATAAAAACCTATATCTTGGATCAAAATCCCGTCTACTCCAAATTGATATAGTTTTTCTAGATATCCTATGGCCCTATCTATCTCAGAATCTTTAATCAAAGTATTCATGGTAATAAAAACTTTTCTATCAAAGAAATGGGCGTAGTCTATAATTCCTTCTATATTTTCTAGGGTAAAATTTTTAGCATAGGCCCTTGCACCAAAATCATCAAGGGCTAGGTAAAATGCATCTGCACCCGCAGCAATCCCTGCATAAAGCATATCGAGATTGCCAACTGGTGCTAGGATTTCTGTTTTATTCATCAATTTTTCCCTTCAAAATTTCATTTTCCTTAACCAAATCCATTGTTTGTTTTTGTAGAGCTTTTATCTTTTCTCTAAGCTTTTTTGCGTCATTATCTTCCTTGGTTAGGTTAATAATTTCGGTGTCCTTTTCTTGGAGAAGAACTTTAAGATTTTTAATCTCTTCTTTTTTCTCTATAAGTTCATCCTTATAAGATCCATACTCTTCCTTAAAAGTCTCAAGCTCTACTTTGGTAGCATCATAATTTTCTATAGCTTCTTTGTTTTCTTCGTAGAATTTCCTAAAGGATTCTTTATCCTTAAAATATTCATCTGCTATATTTAGGCTAGCTAAAATAAGCTGTCTATCAAAAGTGAGCTTATCAGATTTAACATCTTTGATCTTGCCGTCAACATAAGCTGCTATTTTTTCTATACTCTCTTTTGATTCTTTTGTAACAAGAGGATATTTTATACCGTCAATTTTAACATCAAGTCTAATTTCGCTCACTTTTATCTCCTATGCACGTAATACTATGTCTTTTTCTTTAAGGTCTTCTAGGATATTTTCTTCTATCAGCTTTATATCTTCTTCTTTAAGAGTCCTATCCATTGACCTGAACCAAACCCTGTAGGCCATTGATTTTTTATCATCATCAATACCCTTACCAGTATAAATATCAAAAAGCTCAATTTTGGAAACTAAATCTCCTGCCTTTTCTTTTATGATATTTTCGATTAATTCTGATTCTACTTCCTTTTTTGCTACAAAGGCATAATCACGCTCTATAGCAGGGAATTTTGGTATTTGCTTGTATTTTTTATCCTTTACTCTCTTATCAGCAATGTCACTTAGGTTTATTTCTAAGATTATCGCACCTTTATTAATATTATACTCTTCACGGACTTCATAAGAAATCTCGCCAATAACGCCGATTTTTTCGCCATCGAAGTAAATATCAGCGCACCTACCTGTGTGGAAGGTGTAGAGATTTTCATTCGCCTTGTAAGAAAAACCATTAAAGCCAGTATTAGCCATAGCTTCTGAGAAGAAATCTTTCATATCATAGAAAGAATAATGTCCGTAAAGACCCATAGTTAGGGTAAGATTTTCATTTGGTAGAGAATTTTCAGTTTTCTCAAAAGTCCTATCAAGCTCGAAAAATCTCATATCTTTTTGGCCATACTTGATATTTTTTGCGATTACATCAAGCATATTGGCAATTTGAGTTGTCCTCATCACAGAGAAATCTTCACCAAGTGGGTTTATTAGGCTGATATAATCCCTTAGTTTAGAGTCTTTTGCAATGCCTAATCTGTCGTATTCTTTTGGTGAGATAAAAGAATAGGTTGCAAGCTCTGAGAACTTTTGACCGACAAGCTTATTCTTAAGCTCATCTTTTAGAAGTCTCATTTCTGATCTTTCACCTTTTTTAAGGGAAGAAACTAGAGGTTTGGATTCGATATTCCCCATACCGTAAAGTCTTACAATTTCTTCGATTAGGTCTGCTTCAATATCGATATCAAGCCTAAAGAAAGGAATTTTGGCAAGGATTGTATCCTCATCTAATTTTTCTACTCCAAATTCTAAAAGCTCTAGGTTTCTTATCGCTTCATCCATTGTGAAATCTACACCCGTAAGGGCTTTTAGTCTTGAATTACGAAGTTTTACAGATTTTTCGTCTCTTTCTGTAGTACCCACTTGATATGAGTCGTCGTAAATTTCACCGTAGCCTAATTTATCAATCAAGTGTAGGGCACGTCTTGAAGCGAAATCTGCCATCTCTATTGGGACGCCCTTTTCAAACCTGGTTGATGCTTCTGAACGAAGGCCAAGTTTTTTAGAAGTCTTACGGACAGAATCCGCACTAAAATGGGCAGTTTCAAGAACAATATTTTTAGTCTCAGCTGACACTTCTGTATCAAAGCCACCCATAACGCCTGCAATACCAATGGCCCCACTCTTATCAGCTATTACAAGCATAGAATCATCTAGCTTTCTATCTGTGCCATCGATTGTTTTTACAATCTCGCCTTCTTTTGCCTCTCTAATTGTGATTGGACCATTTAATTTATCAAGATCGTAGGCGTGGAGAGGTTGGCCAGTTTCTAGCATGACAAAGTTTGTGATATCTACGATATTATTTATTGGCCTCATACCAGCAAGCATTAGGTAGTTTTGTAGCCATTGTGGTGATGGTTCGATTTTTACATTTGTGATTGCTCTGGTAATAAATTGGTCGCAATTATCTGTAATTAAGTTTAGACCATCAAATATTTCTCTTATATTTTTACCATTTGTTTTATAATCTGTCTCTGGCAAAGAGATTTTTCCGCCAAAGCTTGCTGCACTCTCCCTAGCCATACCAATTATCGATAGGCAGTCTGGTCTGTTTGGTGTAATTTCATATTCTATAACCGGAGTATTTGATTTTATTACATCAACAGCAGGTGTGCCTGGCTTGTATTCGCCCTCTAAAACTATTACTCCTTCTCTTAGGTCTTTTGGAATTACAGAATCATCGTAGCCAAGCTCGCTATAGGCTGTAAGCATACCCTGGCTTACGATTCCAAAAAAGTCGTGGTCTTCGATAAGGGTTCCATCATCAAGTTTTGTACCAGATGTGATTACTAGAAGATAGTCACCTGCTTTTGTGTTTTTTGCATTGGTTATAATTGTTACTTCCGCTTCTTTCCCAACATCAATTGATAAAACCTTAAGCCTATCAGCATCTGGATGGTCTTTTTGATCTATTACATGGCCTACAACAATGCCTTTAAGGTCAGATGTTTTTATAAAAACTTCTTCTACGTGAGAACCTGTTTCAGAAAGCCTGTCTGTAATAGTTTTTAAATCTTCGTCTATTTTTATATAATCTTTTTGCCAAATTAAAGGTACTAACATACTTCCTCCTAAAACTGTTCTATAAATCTCTTGTCATTGTCATAAAGAAGTCTGATATCATCAAGACCGTACTTGACCATGGCAATCCTGTCTACACCTAGACCAAAGGCAAAACCAGTATATTTTTCACTATCAATGCCACAAGCTTCAAGGACATTTGGGTGAACCATACCGCCACCTAATAGCTCCATTGACCAACCGGTATTACCACAAGCAGGACAACCCTCTCCCATACAAGCAGGACAAGTCACATCTACTTCAAGAGATGGTTCAGTAAATGGGAAGTGGTGAGGCCTATATCTTAAATTCATCTCGTCACCAAACATTTCATGGATAAAGGTTTCAAGAGTTGCCTTAAGGTTTGCCATTGACACATTTTCATCCACAACTAGGCACTCTAGTTGGTGGAACATTGGTGAGTGTGTTGCGTCAACTTCGTCATTTCTAAAAACCCTGCCAGCAGATACCATTTTGATTGGAAGCTTGCCTTCATTCATAACCCTTATTTGCATACTAGAAGTATGAGGTCTTAAAAGAACTTCGTCATTGATATAAAAAGTATCTGATGTAGACCTAGCTGGGTGGTTTTTAGGACTGTTTAGGTCATCGAAAACATATTTGACTGTGTCAAGCTCAGGACCAGATACAACGTCAAATCCCATATTTTGGAAAATTGTTTCTAACTCTTCCATGGTTTGGTTTATAACTGCAAGGTGGCCTGACTCATACTTATCAAAATGAGCAGTTACATCTATTTTTTCTGCCTTTATTTTTTCTTTAAGAAGTTCTTTTTTAATTATTTCATTTTTATCGGCAAGTAATCCTTCAATTTCCTTACTTGTTTGGTTGATAAACTTACCCGCACTTGGTTTTTCCTCATTAGGTAGTTTTGCTATTGATTTTTTAAGGTCAGTTATTATCCCTTTTTTACCTAGGTACTTAATTCTAAGGTCTTCCAAAGCATCTAGGTTTTCTGCTTTTTCGATTTCAGTCTTTGCACTAGTTAAAACCTGTTTTAAATTTTCTTCCATTTTTCCTCCAAATAAAAAAATCCGTCCTCTACAAAGGACAGATATATCTGCGGTACCACCTTAATTGATTTATAAATTATTGTTTATAAATCCACTCATTGCTTTAACGAAAAGTCTACGTATCGACTACTTTATTCATCTCAAAGTTCATCGGTGAATACCCTTAATCGTGACTTGAAAGGCTCTCAACATCCCTTTCTTGCTGTATAAGAATAATTAAAGTCTTTCCGAATCATCACATAAGTCTATTCATAATTATACTTGCTGCAATAGCAGCGTTTAGAGATTCGATTTCTCCTTCCATAGGTATTTTTAAAAAATCATCAGTAAGGTCTCTGATATCATCGCTTAGGCCATTTGCCTCACTACCTATAGCAAGAATTATCTTAGTTTTTCTTTTATACTCTCTAATATCTAGCCCATCCATGTCGGCTGCAAGGAGTTTGTAGCTAGACTTTAATTTTTTTATATTTTCATAATCCATTGCCACAATATTTAGCCTAAAGGTAGAACCCATAGACGCCCTTAAGGATTTCTCGTTATAGATGTCAACAGTCTCTGGCATTAGGATTATATCCCTAAAACCAAAGGCTTCTGATGTTCTAATCATTGTGCCAATATTTCCTGGATCGTTTATACCATCTAGGAGCAGGATTTTGTGTGAACTAAGTTCTCTACTTTCCTTTTTCCTTACGACTGCCCCAATCCCGTCAGGGCTTGTCATAGATGATAATTTGTCAAAAAGTGTTTCGCTAAATACCAAGGTCCTATAAGAGCTTTCAAACGACACACCTTCTCTTAAAAAAATAAAATCTATATTAGCGGACGAAGCTATAGCTTCGTCTACTAATTTCCTAGATTCTATTATAAATAAATTCTCTTTATCTCGATATTTTTTCATCTTAAGCTTATTTATTAGCTTAAAATTTTGATTTGATACCGATTCTATAGTCATTAATTTTTACTTTGCTGCTTCTACTAATTTAGAAAATTCTTCTGGATTGTTTACTGCAAGTTCAGCTAGCATCTTTCTGTTGATGTCGATGTTTGCTTTCTTTAGGCCACCCATAAGTTTTGAATATGTTGTGCCGTTAATTCTTGCTGCAGCGTTAATTCTTGCAATCCAAAGTTTTCTGAAGTCTCTTTTTCTGTGTTTTCTACCAATGTAAGCATAGTTAAGAGATTTCATTACAGCTTGGTTGGCTGTTTTGAATAGCAGGCTTTTGGAACCGTAATAACCCTTTGCTTGTTTTAATACTTTTTTATGTCTTTTTTTTGCGTTTACTGCTCTTTTTACTCTTGCCATCTATATCCTCCTATGCACCAATTAATTTTTTAACGTTTTTGTATACAGATTGTGAAACTTCTGTTGGTTTTCTTAACCTTCTTTTTCTGTTTGGTGATTTCTTAGCTGTTAAGTGTCCTTTGTAAGCTTTTCTTCTCATGATTTTTCCAGAGCCTGTTACTTTAAATCTTTTAGCAGCTGCTCTTTTTGTTTTGATTTTATTCTTAGCCATCTTATTCTCCTTTTTCATCATTTGGTTCTAGGAACATAACAAGTGATCTACCTTCCATTTTTGGTTTTTTATCAATCTTGCCACATCCATCTAGCATAGCGTTAAATTTATCCATTAATTCATAGCCAGGTTCTCTTCTGCCAAGTTCCCTACCACGAAATCTTATGGATACTTTTACTTTATCCCCGTTGTTTAAGAATTTTTTTGTTTGATTTGCCTTAGTTTGCAAGTCATTATCCTCGATTTTTAAAGAGAATCTTGTCTCCTTAAGTTGAGCATTATTTTGTTTCTTCTTATTCTCTTTTTCTTTCTTCTCTTGATCATATTTGAACTTACCGTAGTCCATAATCCTTGTAACAGGTGGTTTTGCTTGTGGACTCATAAGTACCAAGTCAAGGCCTCTCTCATCTGCCATATCTTGGGCATCTCTTAGAGAAGTGATACCGACTTGGTTACCATTTTCATCGATTAGTCTTACTTGACTAGCTCTAATTTCATCATTGATTCTTAAATCTTTTATAGTTATACCTCCAATGTATTGTATAAAAAAAGCGGGCACAAAGTACCCGCAAATAATCTAATAAAATAAATCTTATTAACCTAAAAGCTTTTGCCGTTAGGTGAGTTTGGGTACTTCTTTGTTGTTTACACGATATATAGTACTAGATTATTCTTGTTTTGTCAAATTTATTTGATACTTTTAATATCAAAGTTTTTTTCTACTTGTACTAAAATTCATGCTTATATTTACTAATTAAGTATAAACATACTTACTCCAAATAGTCCAGGACCTGTGTTTGCTCCAAGTGTAGGAGATATTTGGCCTTCCATGTAGATTTTTGCATCATCTATATAGGATCCTAATAAATCTTTAACCCTATCAAAACCTTCTTGGTAGCCTCCATGGAGTATTCCAAGATAATATTCATTTACACCCTCTAGATTTTTCTTAATTATTTTTTCGACTTGTTTGAAAACTTTCTTCTCGCCTCTTACAATTTTCTCTATTGTAAAGCCACCCTCAGGTGGGGTTGTTTTTATAATCGGCTTTACTGATAAGGCATCACCAATCTTGCCGAATGTCTTTGGTACCCTTCCACCTTCTACTATATATTTGAAGGTATCTATGGTAAAAAATACTCTGGAGTCGAAAATTTTGTCATTTAACTTATTTTGTATCTCCTCAAAAGTGTAGCCTTCATCAATCAGCTTTTTAGCATATACTGCGAAAAAACCTTGTGCATGGGTGAGGTTACCTGTATTAAAGGCAAAAACATCCAAGCCTTCGACTTCTGCAAGTTTGCAGGCATTATAGGTTCCAGAGAACTTACTTCCTATATTGATACAAATAAGTTTATCATAGCCATCATCTCTGATTTCTTCCATAATTTTGTTTATATCACCAGGAGACGGCATAGATGTCTTAGGTAGGGTGTTATTATTTCTAATCCAATTATAAAACTCATCCGGCTGGATATCTATCCTATCTCTTAAAAAATTACCATCTAAATTTATATATAGCGGTAAAAAATAAAATCCGTTTTCTTTTATATAGTCAAGTCCAAGATCACTTCCAGAATCAACTAATATTGCTATCTTTTCCATTATAACTCCTTACGCTTATCTATTGCTATTTTTGTATATAACTTGGTAAATAAAGATATAGCCAAGTAGGTAAGTACCTTATCGTGGTGGCTATTAAAACTAATAGATAAATCAAAACTATCTACGTGGCTTGCTGTAAGCGTAGCTTCTCTAGCTTGGTTAAATATACTTTTAAAATTCTCATACCCTTCTTCTAGACCATAGTTAGATATCTCAAAGTCAATTCCCATGACTAAGTCTTCTATTAGAATCACTTGTTTGAAAATTGAAATTACGATAAGCTGGGCAATGGCTGGTCTAAAATATTTCTTTTTAATTGGTTTATCTATATACCCTAGCTTTACATAATTGTTGATTATAGATGAAGTTATTATATTTTGATCAACAACGATTAGTGGCTGTAGGATATCTCTAAGGTATGATAAGAGTCCTTCTTTATATATCCCTTCTTTGGGAATTGATTCCCATCTTGGTAGGCTTATACTTTCTAATTGTGTAATTTCTTCTAACATATTAGTCATTATTATACCTTATCTAGTAATTAATACTAGATTAAAAGTCGCTATTTATCTCAATTTCTATCTCTTGATTTACTCTGTTTATACTTCTTATATCTGTGGTTTTATTCTTATAAAACTTTTTAAACTCTAGACTTTCCTCTTCAATTCCACCAATTTTAGTTGGAAAGAATAACTGACTATCCGCATCATTAATAAGCTTATCTAGGTGAGAAAGACTAGTTTTATTTAATTTTGAAATTGGTAAAAAAACCATATCAGGCTTAGCACTTGATAGTTCATCAAGCAAGTCTAAGTAATCATCCAGGTCAATTTTATCTAAATTTATAGAGCCCCCATAAAAGATCACCAAGGAATCTATTTCTATCAAAAACCCTAGACTAAAGCCATCTATAGAAAAAGCTGATACTCGCAAGTCTTGATCAGAAAAATCTAAAATAAGCCTAGAGTCTGCTGACATAAAGTGAACATTGTCCTTGCTATAAAGTTTTTTTAGATTCTTCATTTTCAGCTTATCTTTGTTTAAGTAGATGATGTTGCCATCATATTTTAGGTCTGCAATGTTTTTATTCAAAATATAGTTTAGTGAATCAAGGCCCACTAAATTAAATATCTCTTCTGTGTATGAATCCTTCTCTTTATTTGATGCAAAAAATATAATATTTTTACTCTCAGGAATATCTAATAATCCCCTAGCATAATCAAAAACTAAAAAATAGTTTCCGTACTCTATACTGTAGCAGGAATCATAAATGTAATTTACAAAAACTTTCTCACTCATTCTAGCTCCTTTATCTTTATTTTTATACCCAATATTACATTTTTTACTATTAACGTATAGTTATTTAGAGGTGATATTTTGAAAAAAGAAATTAAGACAAATGCAATGAGATATTTGGATAATTTATCAATTGAATATGAACATATAGATTACGAATTAGATCACGAATTCATTTCTGCTGTAGATTTAGCCAAGGAAAATCATTCGGATATTAAAACCGTTTACAAAACTCTAGCTGTAGAATCAAAAGAAAAAGATATATTTATCCTTGTGATAAATGGTGGAGAAGAAATTGATTTTAAAAAAGCAGCTAGGGCTGTCGGGGTTAAAAGCTTATCAATGCTTGCCCTAAAAAACTTAAAGAATACTGTAGGCTACGAAAGAGGGGCTACTACTCCCCTTGCCCTAAAAAAGGATTTTCCCGTGTTTATTGATCAAAATGCAAGAGAACTCGAATATATAAAAATTTCTTCTGGTAAGGTAGGCCATAGTATAAAGATAAGACCAGATGATTTGATTAGGGCTTGTAAAGGCGAGTATGCGGATTTAATAAAATGATTTTAACTAAGTTTAAAAATGGCAAAAAAACTTCCTACCAAATTACAGATTCCTATACTTTCAAAAAAATAGGTCAAGTCGATTCTCAAATCGAAGATTGGTTTTCTATAAGTTTTACGAATGATTCAGAAAACGAGAAGTTAAAACTACTTGTCATCTTATCTCCGATTCTTATAGCATGCTTTGATAAGGGAAGTTTCGAGCTTGAATTTCTAAAAAAAACTATAGAGAAATCTTCCTTCCCTTATGGATTATATCCAAATTTCTTTAAAGACCTAAACAAGGATAAGTATTTTTACCACTATAAAGATTGGGACAAAGATTCTATATGTGAAGATATAATATTAAATAAGGATGGAAGAATAGATTTTTATATAAATCCTCTTCCTGATTCCTACTTAGGATCTTTAGTAGTGATAGTAGATACTTTGATAGAGGATGATTCTAACAGGAAAGAGCTTCTTAAATATTTTGATAAAATGCGTGATGATATTGTTATAAACGGTAGGAGGTCGATTATTGCAAATGGTATAGAAGCTTTCTATCTTAATAAGTATGTTGTTGTGTGGATGCTTGAATTGATCGAACTTATAAAGACAAAAAAACCTGGCGCCTCTAGATTTTTAGGTCCGATATTTGACCTGGTTTCTAATCTAAAAACACCAGCTGATATTAAATAAGATCAATAAGATCATCGTATGATTTTTCAGATAAATGTTTTGGGGCTACATCTAAAACGGTGATGGCTCCTGTTTTTCCTTCTTTACTCATCCTATAAAGGGCTCTAGCATAAGCAATATCTACTGCTGCAGTAAAATCTGGATTGTTTTTTAAGTCAAGATTAAATTCTATCAGTGCCTGGCTGTCCCCACAAGCTTTTCCTCTTGTCATCACATGGCCGCCATGAACCATGGTTTTATGGTTTTTATCAAGGTCTTCTTGGCTAATAAAATGAACTTGGGTCTGGTAAGGAGCAAAATAATCAGGCATATTTTTTATTTCCTCTTCTATAGTTTTTCTATCGGCCCCATCTGCTATCACAACATATACTTCTCTTAGGTGGGCCTTGTGGCTGTCGAAATTAAAATCCTCTCCATTTCTGATTTTTTCTAAAACTTCATCTTTAGGAATTGTATATTGAATAGCATCAAGGACACCCTCAACCGATCTTACAGCTGCTGAGTGACCCTGGCTTACTCCTTTGCCCCAAAGAGTGTAAGAATTTCCATCTCTTAAGATTGCCTCACCTAAAACCCTATTTAAAGAGAACAAGCCAGGATCCCAACCTGTAGATATTAGTGCTAGGGTGTCATTTTCTTTGCCAATCTCATCCATTTGATAAAAATATTCTCTAATCTTCCCATGATTATCAAAGCTATCTAAGGTATTAAATTTACTTAGAAGTCTTGGTCCTTGGGATAAAATATCCTTATCAGATGAACCGCAAAGGATGAGTAAGTCAATATCATCCTTATAATTTTCTATATCAGAAAATGGCCTATATAGGTCTAAATCTAGTTTTCTTCTAGAAAATATACCAGCTACTTCCATGTCAGAGCTTGCTTCAATCCCCTTTTTTATAGATTTTCCTAAATTTCCGTATCCAACTATTCCTATCCTAATCATCTTCACTCCTTAGTACTTCAAAAAATTTATATCTGCCCGGTTCTTTGCCTTGTAAGTAAGTTGCAGCCTTCAAAGCACCATTTGCAAAAATTTTCTTAGAAAAAGCCCTATGCTTAATTTCAATTGTTTCATCTAGGCCTGCAAAAATTAAAGAGTGGTCTCCAACAATTGTACCAGCCCTTAAAGAAGCAATACCAACCTCATTTGGATCTCTCTTATCTTCATGGCTAAAGTTTCTCATCTTTTTAAATAACTTGCCATCCCTGCCTCTATTTACACTATCAAAAATCATATTGACTGTGCCTGATGGATTGTCTTTCTTTTTGTTGTGGTGACTTTCTACTATTTCTATATCGAATTCTTTAAGAGCGCAAGCCAGTTTTTCAGCTATGTCAACCATGACATTTACACCAAGTGAATAATTTCCTTCTTGGATAAGGGCTACACTTCCACTAAGGTCATCTATTTTTTCAAGATCTTCGTCAGTAAATCCTGTTGTAGCAAAAACTACCGGATAGGATTTTTCCTTGGCAAAAGCAATTATATCATCAAGTAGGCTTCTTGAAGAGAAGTCTATAATTACATCTGCCTCTTCTTTTATATCTGAAATTTTTTCATAAACAGGAAAGTCATTAGTCTTATCAACTTTTCTGGATAGACCCGCTACAAACTTATAATTTTCGTCATTTTTTACCAAGTCTACTAGGGTTTTTCCCATAGCCCCACTTGCTCCAATTAAAATTATTCTTAGCATAAATTAAGTTCCTTCAATTTTTTTCCTAAGATTTCTGTGTTATTTTCATTTGCCCTTGTGAGTGGTAGGCGTAATTCATTTTGGCAAAGGCCCATAAGGCTTGCTGCTGCCTTGACTGGAACAGGGTTTACCTCTAAAAACAAGTCATGTATAAAGTCAATATATTTTAGGTGGAGGCCTTTTGCCTCATCTACTTGTCCATTTTTAT
Source organism: Anaerococcus sp. (assembly GCA_043426375.1). GTDB lineage: Bacteria > Bacillota > Clostridia > Tissierellales > Peptoniphilaceae > Anaerococcus. Next base: position 15,771 of record JBHWRC010000082.1, on the reverse strand, counting down.
AAAATTCATAAATGTCGTGGTTTTCCTTTGGCATTATATTTGCAAATACAGAAATTGATCCATGAATTCCTAAAGCTAGCATCGGTAGAGTTAAATCGTCATTACCAGAATAGATCGCAAAGTCTTTTGGTAGAGAATTTAAAAGTCCTGCTGTATAGGAAAGATCTCCTGTAGCATCTTTTATACCCACAATATTTTCTATCTCTGCTAATCTAACAACAGTCTCTAAATCAAGGTTGATATTGGTTCTAGATGGCACTGTGTATAAAATTATAGGAAGTTTTGTACTTTCAGCTATGGTTTTGAAATGTAGGTACAAACCTTCTTTTGTAGCTTTATTGTAGTAAGGTGTCACAACAAGTAGACCAGCAAGTCCCGCAATTTCGCTTACTCTTTTAGAAAATGCAGCGCTGGTCTTACTATTATTTGACCCAGTACCTGCTATTACAGGGATTTTCCCTTGAGTTTTTCCTACAGCATATTTGATCAAATCGTATCTTTCTTCTTCTGTCATAGTCGCAGCTTCACCGGTGGTACCACAAACAACAAGGGCATCAGTTTTATTTTCTAAATGGAAGTCTATAATCTTATCAAATGCCTCGTAATCAATATCTAAATTTTCATCAAACGGTGTAATTACTGCTACAGCTGATCCGGTAAATATCATCATAATTCCTTTACTATTAATTCTGCAATTTGTACAGCGTTTAGAGCTGCACCTTTTCTAATATTATCTGCTACGCACCAAAGATTTAGGCTATTATCGTCAGAAAAATCTCTTCTAAGCCTACCAACAAAAACATCGTCCTTACCAGAAGCTGTTGCTGGCATTGGGTATATTTCTTTACTTAAATCATCTTCTAACACAAGGCCTGGAGTGTCTTCTAAAGTTTTTCTAATTTCTTCCATATCAAAGTCTTTTTTAAGCTTTAAGTTTATAGATACACCATGAGAATTTGTAACAGGCACTCTAATGGCTGTAGCAGTAACCTTTAAGGAATCATCTCCTAAAATTTTTCTTGATTCATTAACCATCTTCATCTCTTCCTTGGTATAGCCATTATCTAGGAAAGAATCTATTTGTGGAAGAAGATTGTCATAGATTTTATACTTCCAGTGGTCATTTTTCTTTTCATATAGGTCTTCTAAGGCCCTTTCCCCACCTCCAGAAACCGCTTGGTATGTATTGTAAATTATTCTTTCTATGCCAAATTTTTCATAAATTTTTGCTATGGCTAGGACAGATTGGATAGTAGAGCAATTTGGATTTGCTATAAGCATCTCATCTTTATTTACAAGTTCTCCATTTACTTCTGGTATTATTAGAGGAACATCCTTATCCATCCTAAAAAAAGAAGAATTATCAACCACTCTTATATTGTTTTTTATTGCAAGAGGCACATATTTTTCTGAAATACTCCCACCTGCCGCAAACAAAGCTACATCTATATCCCTATTAACAAAAGAATCTTCCTTTAATTCTTCAATTACTACTTCTTTTCCTTGGAATTTAATTTTCTTACCGGCTGATTTTTTTGAAGCAAAGGCAAAAAGCCTATCAACTGGGAACTTTCTTTCTTCCAATATATCCCTAATCTTAGCTCCAACTAAACCACTTGCGCCAACTACAGCTACATTTATCATTCTATTCTCCCTTATATTCACAATCATTTTTAATCAAATCTTCTAAACTTTCTCTTTTTACCGCAAGATAATCATTGCCATCTTCTACAAAAACCACTGCTGGTCTTTGGATTTTATTATAATTAGAACTCATAGCTAAGCTGTAAGCTCCAGTGTTTTCAATAGCTAGGATGTCTCCTCTTTTAGGATAGGGAAGGGACGTTTCTTCTATCAAGATATCTCCAGATTCACAGAGCTTGCCTCCAATCCTAAATTCATATTTATCTTCATCATTTAGCCTATTTGCCAAGATACCATCGTACTTGGCCTCATAAAGACTAGGTCTTATATTATCAGACATGCCCCCGTCGATAAAAACAAGCGGTAGGCCTTCAAGAGTGTGCTTTATACTTCCCACGCTGTAGATTGTTGTCCCTGCTTGGTTTACCAAAGACCTACCTGGTTCTATACCTACATTTGTGATTTTTAGGCCATAGGTCCTAATTTGTTCTTCGATAATTTTCGCAAAATCATTTAAAAACTTTTCTAAGTCAAAATTTTTATCGCCTTTGTTTTGCCTAACACCAAAACCCCCACCTAGGTTTATGTGGCTAAAAGTTGTATTTATTTCTTCTTGTATTTTTTTCGTAAATTCAAAAAGAATCTTTGCTTCTTCTTCAAAAAATCCTAAATCCATAACCTGACTTCCAATATGCGCATGAAAGCCTAAAAGATTTACAAAAGAACTTTCTGCCATTTCCTTAATATAATTACCTATATTTTCATCTCTGATATTTATTCCAAACTTAGAGTCAGCATTGGAAGTTTGGATATACTTATGAGTAGAGGTTTTTACATCTGGATTAACCCTTAAAAGGCAATCCATTTGAGAATTTTTTTCTCTTAGAATATTTTCAAGAAAGATAAATTCTTCGTAAGAGTCTATAATTATAGTCCCTATATTTTTTTCTATAGCAAAAACAAGCTCATCTCTTGTTTTGTTATTTCCATGAAGGTGTATTTTTTTAGGATTAAAACCTGCCTTAAGACCAATATAAATCTCCCCCATAGAAACTGTATCGAGATAAAGATCTTCGTTTTTTAATAATCCTAAAAGGTATAAATTTGATCCAGCCTTTGATGCATAAGATATTTCTGCATCAAAAACATCTGATTTGAAATTACCCTTAAAGGCCCTTGCCGTATTTTTTATTAATTTCTCATCGTATATGTAAAGTGGTGTTCTATATTTTTCTCTCAAACTTCCTACAGATACCCCACCAATATGGAGCATTCCATTAATATTTTCATTATTCTTCCTAAGCATTATCCCCCTCCATATAAAAAAATCATGAGCAAAAGGCCCATGATTTCCTTTCGCCTGACTTAGCAAGTACTCCAACAGGATTTGGCAAAGCCTGTTGACAATCATAAACCTATTCGACCTATGACCAATACCATGTATTTCGGCGGTTAGACCTTTCGATTCCTACTCATTGTAACCGCGACCCCTTAACTAAATCTTTTATTTATAAATGAGTATATCGAAAAATAGCCTTTTTGTCAAGTTTTTGATAATATTTATTCAAATTATTTTATTTTAATACTAAGTGTAGTATAATAAAGCCAATTAGGAGAGTAATATGAAAAAAACAGCTAAGTTTGGAGGCACATCTGTTGCCTCAGCCAGCCAAATAGAAAAAGTTGGTCAAATAATAAAAAAAGATAAGGATATTAGGGCTATTGTTGTCTCTGCACCAGGCAAAAGATTTAAAGCAGATATAAAGGTTACAGACCTGTTGATAAGCCTTTTTGATGAATATAAATCAAATAGCCCTAGCTACATAAAGACCTTAGATATGATTATCTTAAGGTTCACTGAAATCTCTGAATTATTAGGTCTAGATAAAAATCTTGTGGAATCTTTTAGACAAATACTTTTGGGATTTTTAACAGATATTGAGGATGATTTCTACTTAGAAAATGCCATTAAATCATCTGGTGAAGATTTTAATGCTAGGCTTATCTCAGCTTATTTAAACAAAATAGGGATTAAAGCGCGCTACATATCTCCGAAAGATTTGGGAATCCTTCTTGAGTATAGTCTTAACGATGTGAATATTTTAGACAAAAGCTATGATAAAATAGGCAAACTTAAACATTCTAAAGATGTTTTGGTCGCTCCTGGTTTTTATGGCTATAACCTAGAAGGAGATAGACTTACCTTTTCTAGGGGAGGATCAGATATAAGTGGAGCAATCCTTGCTAGAGGTCTTGGTTGTGATATTTACGAAAATTATACAGATATGACTTATATTTATTCTGCAAATCCAAATCTCTTTACAAATCCATCACCTATAAAAAATATTTCCTATGCGGAAATGAGAGAGCTTTCTTACAATGGTTTTGAAATTTTCCAAGAAGATGCAGTAGAACCTCTTATTGATACAGATATAGAGATTCATGTCAAAAATACCAACAACCCAAACGAGGGTGGGACAATAATCTCAAAAGTAAGAAAGGATATTAACAAAAATCCAATCATAGGCATGAGCGATGTGGGAGATTTCACAGCCTTTAAAATCACCGAATATCTGATGAATAGAAAAGTGGGTTATATAAAAAATGTCTTAGATATTTTCCAATACATGCACATCCCTGTAGAACACATACCTACGTCTATTGACTCTGTTTCAATCCTAGTAAGGAGCGAATATCTAAAGGATAGTTCAAAAAAATCTTCTATTGTAAATGCTCTAAACAATTCCTTTGATCTTGATGAACTTATAGTTGATGATTCATTAAAATCAATTGCTATTGTTGGAGAAGGCTTACGTAATCAAATGACAAAAGCCCTTTACATTATTTCAGAAGTCTTAAACAAAAACGAGATAAATATCGAATATATTATCCAAGGAGCGTCCAACAATTCACTTTTTATCCTAATTAATAAAAAAGATGAGAAATCCTGTCTACACTCTCTTTATAAATCGATTTATGAAGATAAAATCCTTTAAAAGTAAATATAAAAATATAACCAGAGAAAGCTTTTTAGCCTTCCCTGGTTTTTAAATTTTTTGTCTAACTTTATTAGATTCTCTTGTTTGTATTTCTCCAAATTCCTAAATCTTCAGCTGCCTTAATTAGCTCGTCTCTATTGTCTGGGTGTGCTAGTCTTACAAGCGCTTCTGCTGCTTGCCATGTTGTTAGTCCTTTGAAGTTTTCTATACCTTGTTCTGTTGCAATATAGTGGGTGTTGCTTCTTACTGCAGTAGCTTGGGTTCCTGGTGCAAAGGTTGGTACGATATTTGAAATTCTCTTCCCTTCTTTATCTACTCTTGAAGAGTTAAGGGCAATAATTGATCTACCACCTTTAGATCTGTATGCGCCAAGTACGAAGTCTAGGGCACCACCAGCACCTGAGATGTGTTTAGTACCAAAGGTTTCTGCAGAAATTTGTCCCCAAAGATCTACTTGTAGAACTGTGTTGATTGATACAAAGTTATCTAGTTGAGCAATTACTCCTACGTCGTTTACATAGTCTACTGGAGCAGCCATTAGCTCTTCATTATCATTGATGTAGTCGTAAAGTTCTTGGCTACCTGCAGCGAAGGCGTATGTTTGACGACCGATGTCAATATTTTTCCTACGTCCTGTAATTCTTCCTGCTTTTGCCATTTCCATGAAGGCATCCACATACATTTCTGAGTGAACCCCGAGGTCCTTAAGGTCTGATTTTGCAATTTCAGAACCTATAGCGTTTGGAAGACCACCGATACCAATTTGGATTGTATCACCGTCTCTTAGTAGGTCAACAACGTATCCTGCTGCTTTTAGCTCTTCTTCACCGAATGAAGCCTTGCCTAGGGTAAGCATGTCATAATCGCATTCATAAATATAGTCTACGTCTTTGATATTTACAAAGTTATCAAATCCACCAAGAGCTCTTGGTACTTTTTTATTTACTTCAAGTATAACCTTGTCAGAATTTCTGAAAGATGCAATAGTATGGCTTGCTGAAATACCAAAGTTGAAGTTACCATGTTTATCCATTGGGCTTACTTGGATAACAGAAATCGCTGCTTTGTCTGCGTTTTCTTCTATATATCTTGGCAATTCACTATATTTAATTGGAGCAAAGAAAGCACCATATTTATTTCCGTTGATTAGCTTTCTTTCAGTACCTGATGCGTGCCAAGAATGGTAGGTTATGTGCTCGCCTGTTGGATCAGCAGCACCTGTGTATGGCATATAAGGAACTACACCGCCTCTAACCTTAACGTCTTTTACTTCATTTACTCTTTCAGCAAGGGCTTTATCAAATTCTACAGGTGTTAGAGCTGCCCAACCAAGTTCAACCCAATCACCATCTTTAACCATTGCCGCTGCTTCTTTTGCTGTGATTAACTTTTCTTCGTATAGTTTTTTAAAATCCATATTTACCCCTTTACACAATATCGTTTTCTTATGGTATTAAATATATACCCACAATTGAAAATAATTATCAACATTTTCTATTATTTTTAGTATTTATAGTTAATAATCAAAAAGATGTGCAAGTAAGCTTACCTACACATCTTTTGTTTATTTATTATCTTTCTACTACTACTGCAGTACCCATACCGCCACCTATACAAAGGGTTGCGATGCCTCTCTTAGAGTCTCTCTTTTGCATTTCGTATAGAAGTGTTGTAAGGATTCTTGCTCCTGATGCACCTACTGGGTGACCAAGTGCTATTGCACCACCGTTTACGTTAACTATATCTGTGTTAAGACCTAGGTCTTTGATTACTGATAAAGCTTGTGCTGCGAATGCTTCGTTAGCTTCGATTAGATCGATATCTTCAAGAGATAGGTTAGCTTTTTCTAGAGCTTTTCTAACTGTTGGGATTGGGCCTGTACCCATGATTGCTGGGTCAACACCTTCTGTAGCGTAGCTTACGATTGTTGCAAGTGGAGTTACGCCAAGTTCTTTAGCTTTTTCTTCACTCATAACAACTAGAGCTGCAGAACCATCGTTAAGACCAGATGCGTTAGCTGCTGTAACACTACCGCCATCTCTCTTAAATGCTGGTTTAAGTTTAGAGATACCTTCAGCTGTAACACCTTCTCTGATGTGTTCATCAGTATCAACAACTGTTACATTGCCTTTTCTATCTTTAACTTCTACTGGTACGATTTCATCTTTGAATTTACCTTCTGCTCTTGCTTTTTCAGCTCTATTTTGGCTTAGTGCTGCAAGTTCGTCTTGTTCTTCTCTAGTAAGTCCATATTTTTCAACAATATTTTCAGCTGTCATACCCATGTGGTAGTCATTGAATGCATCCCAAAGTCCGTCTTTGATCATTTCATCGACAACTTTTTTATCTCCCATTCTAGCTCCCCATCTTTCATCTGTTAGTAAGTATGGAGCGTTAGACATTGATTCTGTACCACCAGCTACTACTATGTCAGAATCTCCTGCCATAATCATCTGAGCTGCAAGTGATACACTTCTAAGACCTGAACCACAAACGATGTTTAGAGTCATTGCTGGTTTTTCTTTAGGGATTCCAGCTCCGATAGAAATTTGTCTAGCTACGTTTTGTCCAAGACCTGCTTGAAGTACGCAACCAAATACCATTTCATCTACATCTTCTGGTTTGATTCCTGCTCTGTTGATTGCTTCTTTAACTGCTGTAATACCTAAATCTTGAGCGCTTACTGATTTTAATGCTCCGCCGTATGATCCTATAGGTGTTCTTGCTGCACTTGCTATTACTACTTTTCTTGTCATAATTTCTCCTTTTATTTCTCTATATATTTATCTTATTTGCTGTAATCGTAGAAGCCCTTGCCTGTTTTTCTACCAAGGTCTCCAGCTCTTACCATTTGTCTTAGAAGTGGGTTTGGTCTATATTTACTATCGCCAAATTCATTATAAAGAACTTCCATAATAGCTAGACATGTATCAAGACCTATAAGATCTCCAAGTGCTAAAGGTCCCATTGGGTGGTTTGCACCAAGTTGCATACCTTTATCAATATCTTCAACACTTGCAAGTCCGTCAGCTAGTACTCCGATACCTTCGTTGATCATTGGGATAAGAAGTCTATTTACAACAAATCCTGGTCCTTCTTTTACTTCGATTGGTTGTTTGCCTAGATCTTCTGCAAGTTTAAAGATTGTTTCGTTTGTTTCATCTGATGTGTGTAGGCCTCTTATTACTTCAACTAGTTTCATAACTGGAACTGGGTTAAAGAAGTGCATACCAATAACTTTATCTGCTCTGTTTGTAGAAGCAGCAATGTCTGTTATTGAAAGTGAAGATGTGTTTGAAGCAAGGATAGCTCCTTCTTTTACAACTTCGTCAAGTTCTTTAAAGATTTCTTTTTTAAGCTTTGGATTTTCTGTAGCAGCCTCGATTACGATATCACAGTCAGCTAAATCTTTAACTTCTGTTGTGTAAGTAATGTTTGCTAAAGCTTTTTCTTTGTCTTCTTCTGTCATTCTTTCTTTAGAAACCATTTTGCCGTAAGATTTTTCTATTCTTGCTTTACATGCTTCTAGAAATTCATCTTTGATATCTCTTACAACAACTTCGTAGCTTTTTGCAGCTGTTTCTACAATACCGCCACCCATGATTCCTGAACCAATTACACCAATTTTCATTATTAAAACTCCTTTATTTATTTTCAAAATCTGCTTTACCCTTATTGATAAAAGCATTCATTCCAGTTTTTTGATCTTCTGTTGAGAAGGTTAAGGCAAATAAGTTTTCTTCTACCTTAAGTGCGCTGTCCATATCTACTTGACCACCAACATTTATTGCTTCTTTAGAAGCTCTAACTGCGACCGGTGCATTAGCTGCTATTTTTTCAGCAAGTTTGTTTACTGTTTCTTCAAGTTTGTCAGCTTCTACTACTTCTTGAACTAAGCCAATTTCATAAGCCTTGTCAGCTTTGATGTTTTTAGCTGTATAGATTAGGTATTTAGCGTATCCTGGACCTACTAGTCTTTGAAGTCTTTGTGTTCCTGCAAAACCTGGAGTGATACCTAGACCTACTTCTGGTTGGCCAAATAGGGCCTTATCGCTTGCGATTCTAAAATCACAGCTCATTGCGATTTCACAACCACCACCTAGGGCAAAACCATTGATAGCTGCTATAACTGGTATTGGTAGGCTTTCAAGCTTTCTAAATACTGAAAGACCCTTATAACCAAATTCTTTAGCCTCTATTGGTGTAAGAGTTGACATTTCTTTTATGTCAGCACCTGCAACAAAGCTTCTGCCTTCACCTGTAAGTATAGCTACCCTAAGATCCTTGTTAGCTCTTACTTCATCTAGAAGTACGTTTAGTTCATCAAGAACTTCTGAGTTTAGTGCGTTTAAAGCTTCTGGTCTATTGATAGTTATCTTAGCAATGTGACCATTAACTTCATACTTCAATGTTTTGTAAGTCATTCATCCTCCTTCGAATTAAATCGTTTACATTATTTATATTGGTACAAAACTTCTTTTTATTTTATACCCCTATTTATCATTACCTAATAATATTATAACACTTGATATTTTTTTGTCAATCTGTTTTGTATAAATTTTAACAAATAATTTTCATATCAGTTAACAAGTGCCTATTCTCACCCATATACAAGAAAAACCACTATTTAATTAAATAGTGGTTTAATTTTAATCTCAGCCTTTTCTTGCGTTAATCTTTTCTATAAGAGCTGGTACAACTTCAAATAAGTCGCCAACTATACCATAGTCTGCTACGTCAAAGATAGGCGCATCTGGGTCTTTATTTATAGCAATTATTGTATCTGATGCATTTATACCAGCTAAGTGTTGGATAGCTCCAGAAATACCTACTGCTATATATACCTTTGGTGCTACAGTTTTACCTGATTGACCAACTTGGTGAGAGTGAGAAATCCATCCTGAGTCTACTAGAGGACGAGATGAACCTACTGTAGCATCAAGAGCTTCAGCTAAGTCTTCTATTAGTTTAAGGTTACTTGGATCACCTAGACCACGTCCACCTGATACGATAAATTCAGCACCAACTAAGTCTACATCATCTCCCTCATCTCTTGGGATAAAGTCAAGGATTTTAGTTCTTACTTCGCCTGTAAATTCTATATTTTCTTCAATTTCTTCTATATTGTCTTTTCTTCCGAAAGCTTCTTTAGGGAATACGCCTGGACGTACTGTACCCATTTGTGGTCTAGAATCTGGGCAAAGAATTTGTGCCATTAGGTTACCACCAAATGCAGGTCTTGTCCATTGAACATTTCCTGTTTCAGCATCAACACCTAGTTCTGTACAGTCAGCAGTAAGACCAGTGTGTAGTCTTGCAGCCACTCTTGGGCCTAGGTCTCTACCTTGGTTTGTAGCACCAATTAAGATTGTATCTGGGCTGTATTTTTCAACTAATTTTTCTACAGCATATGCAAATACATCTGTGTTGTATTCTTTATAGATTTCGCCTTGGCATGTGATGATAGCATCAACTCCATGATCTTTAACTTCTTCTTTAGCCTTTGATACTTCTTCACCAATAATAACTGCTACTAAATCTCCACCAAGAGTGTCAGCCATTTTTCTGCCTGGATTTAATAATTCAAGGCCTACATTTACAGCTGATCCATCTTCTTTAGTTTCAACTAATACCCATAGGTTTTTATTTTCTGACATAGTCCCTCCTTAAATAAGCTTCTTATCAGCTAAAGCTGCAATAAGCTTATCAGCTGCTTCTTCTGCTTCCATATCTTCGAACATTTCTCCAGTTTTTTCAACAGTTGGAGTGTAAGATTTATTTACTCTAGTTGGTGAACCTTTAAGTCCTATAGCTGTTTCGTCTATAGATTCTTTTAGTTCTTCTAAAGTAATTTGTTCGATAGTTGCTTTTTTAGCTTTTAGTTTATTTTTGATCTTTGGATATCTTAAATCTTCATCACCGTATTTTGTAAAGGTAACTAAAGCTGGAAGTGTCATTTGGATGTTTCTTGCTCCACCTTCAACTTCTTGAAGTACTTTAAGTCCTTCATCATTTAGCTCTACTGTGTAACCATATGTTACTTGTGGAAGGTCTAAGTGTTCAGCAAGTTCTGGACCTACTTGGGCAGTATCTCCGTCAATTGCTTGAAGTCCACAAAATACCATGTCAGGTTCGCCTTCTGTTTGGGCTACTTTTTTGATAGCTTCAGATATGATATAAGATGTAGCTAGAGTATCAGATCCACCAAATTTCTTATCTGTTACGAGGTAAGCATTGTCAGCTCCTACTGCTAGACAATCTCTAAGCATTTGATCTGCTTGTGGAGGCCCCATTGAGATTACTGTAATCTTAATTTCTGGATTCTTATCTTTAAGTCTTAAAGCTTGCTCTAGGGCAAATCCATCATAAGTATTAAGGATACTTGGAACGCCTTTTCTAATTAGTGTGTTTGTAACCGGATCAATTTTGATTTCATTTGTATCCGGAACTTGTTTAGCACATACGAATATATTCATATATTATCTCCCTTCGATATTTCTTATCTTAAAAGTGAACCACCAACAACCATTAACATAACCTCTGAAGTTCCTTCATAGATTTCTGTTATTTTGGCATCTCTCATCATTCTTTCTACTTCGTATTCTTTAGAATATCCGTAGCCACCGAATAATTGAACTGCTTTTGTAGTTACATCCATAGCAACTCTTGCAGCTTTTAGTTTAGCTTCTGCTGCTGCTACTGTGTAGCTTTCGCCAGCATCTTTTAATGTTGCTGCTTTGTAAACTAAGTGACGAGCAGATTCTATATCTATAGCCATTTCAGCTAATTTAAATTGTGTGTTTTGGAATTTAGCGATTGGTCTACCAAATTGTTCTCTTTCTTTTACATATTTGATTGCTTTATTTAGTGCACCTTCTGCTATACCAAGTGCTTGTGCTGCTATACCAATTCTACCACCATCAAGTGTTTGCATAGCGTATTTAAAGCCCTTGCCTTCTTCGCCTAATAGGTTAGCTGCAGGAATTCTACAATCTCTAAATACTAATTCCATAGTTGATGAAGCTTTGATACCCATCTTGTCTTCTTTAGAACCAAAGTCAAAACCTGGAGTTCCTTTTTCTACTATAAATGCAGAAATTCCTTTTGTACCTTGTGTTTTATCTGTCATAGCAAATACTACATAAGTATCAGCATAACCAGCATTTGTTATAAATATTTTTGAACCGTTAAGAACGTATTCATCACCGTCTTTAACAGCTACGGTTTTTTGACCTGAAGCATCTGTACCAGCATCTGGTTCTGTAAGGGCGAAAGCACCTAGTTTTTCACCTGATGCAAGTGGAACTAAGAATTTTTCTTTTTGTTCTTCATTACCAAATTTATTGATGCAATCAGCGCCTAGAGATGTATGAGCTGAAACGATAACACCTGTTGATGCACATGCCTTAGATAGTTCTTCTACACATAGGACATATGTAAGAGTGTCTAGTCCGATTCCACCATATTCTTCATCAAATGGGATGCCAAAGAAACCAAGCTCTTGCATTTTGGCTACGTTTTCTTCTGGGAATTTGTGTTCCTCGTCTATCTCGATAGCTATAGGTGCTACTTCTTTTTCAGCAAAGTCTCTAAACATTGCCTGCATTTCTAATTGTTCTTCAGTTAATTTATACATTTTCTCTCCTTTTAATTTTGACTTTGGATAAATTATCCTAGCTATTTTTAGCCTACTGTTATTATCTTAACAATCATTTCGTCAATTGTCAAATAAAAATCAAAGTTTTTAAAGAAAATCGACTTAAAGCCAATAAGAATCTTTGCACCTTTATTTCAACGAAGTAAAACATTTGCAAACTATCTCTATAATACGTATATTATACACCATTATAGAATTCTTTTTTACTAGCTTTCGTCTTTATTATACACGATAAACTTCCTTCTTCAAACGTTTTCTAGATTTTCATAAAATAAAAAACATTGCAAATAAAAATTATTTTTGCACTTTGTTAATTTTTTTGTTATAATGAAAACGTAAACATGAAAATATGAAGCAAATGCTTCTTTTTTCAACTAATTAGGAGGAAATATGACACAATACAATAAGGTTAGTGAAGAAATCATTAACAAACTTAAAGACAGCGTAGAAGGAAAAGTCTTTACAGCTGAAGAAATTAATGAAGACTTTTTCCACGATGAGATGCCAATTTATGGTTCATATCAACCAGAAGTACTCATAGCTGCTAAATCTACAGAAGATGTTTCAAACATCATGAGAATTTGTAACGAAAATAAGATTCCTGTACTAGCTCGTGGTGCTGGTTCTGGTTTAGTAGGTTCTGGTGTTGCTATCAATGGTGGCGTTATGATTGATATGCAAGGAATGAATCAAATCCTTGAATACGACCTTGACAACTTAGTTGTTAGAGTTCAACCAGGAGTTTATTTACACGACCTTGCTGAAGATTGTCTAACCAAAGGATATATGTATCCACCTGATCCAGGTGAAAAATTTGCAACACTTGGTGGTAATGTAGCAACAAACGCTGGTGGTATGAGAGCTGTTAAATACGGTACAACCAGAGATTATGTAAGAGCTATGGAAGTTGTACTACCTACAGGCGAAGTTACTCGTTTTGGTGCAGTAGTTTCTAAAACATCTACAGGTTATTCACTAAAAGACCTTATGGTAGGTTCTGAAGGTACACTTGGTATTATTACAGAATTAACTCTTAAAATAGTTCCTCAAGCAAAACACACAATCTCTCTTATCGTTCCTTTCGAATCACTTGATGAATGTATTGCTACAGTTCCAGTATTATTTAGAGCTAACCTTAAACCACAAGCTATCGAGTTTATGGAAAGAGATATAATTCTAGCTTCAGAAAAATACATAGGTAAAGAAACATTCCCTAAAAATATCGAAGGAACAGACGTTAATGCATATCTATTGATTACTTTTGATGGTGACAACGAAGATGAAATTGACATGCTAATGGAACAAGCAGCTGAACTTTTAGTTGAAAATGGCGCTATTGACGTATTAGTAGCAGATACACCAAATGCTATAAAAGATGCTTGGGCAGCTAGAAGCTCATTCCTTGAAGCAATCGATAGTCAATACAAACTAGTAGACGAATGTGACGTAGTAGTTCCAATTAACCAAATCGCTCCATTTATCAACTACGTAAATGAAATTGGTGAAAAATATGACTTTGATGTTCAATCATTTGGACACGCTGGTGACGGCAACCTTCACATCTACGCACTATCTAACGATGAAGAAAATATTGATGAGTTTAAAAAACAAGTTGATAGCTTCTTAGAAGAAGTATATACAAAAGCCTATGAATTTGGTGGACAATTATCAGGAGAACATGGTGTCGGCCACGGTAAACTAAAATACTTTAGAGAGTATGAAGGCGATATCAATGCAGATTTAATAAAAGGAATTAAAAAGGTATTCGATCCAAATATGATTCTAAACCCTGGCAAAGTTGTTGATGCTAACTAGGAAAGATATTTATGAAATATCTTAAAGAATTTACTATCTTGTGTTTATGCCTATTTTTAGGCGTAATCACAAGATCTCTTATAAACTTTCCAGTCCCAGAAGCGGTTTATGGAATGTTTTACCTATTTTTAGCTCTCCGCTTTAAAATCCTTAAAGTAGAAGATGTGAAAAATACAAGTGATGGCATTCTTTATAACCTAGCATTCTTATTTGTGCCTGTTGGCGTTGGTATAATTGCTAACTACGATGCCATAAGAGGAAAATTACTTTCTCTTGTAATTTTAATTATTGTAGGTACAACACTTACAATGGCTATTACAGGCCTTGTAATACAAGCCATGCAAAGGAGGAAGAAATGATAGAAGGTTTCTTTGACAATTCTTATTTTGGGATTATCTTATCCTTTGCAGCCTATGAAATAGGAAAATGGATTAATTCAAAAGCTAAAACACCAATAGCAAACCCACTATTAATTGCGATTTTACTTATTGTAGGGTTTTTAAAACTAACAGGTATTCCTTATGAATATTATAAAAAAGGTGGAGATTTCATTGCCTTTTTCATAGGACCTGCTACAGTAGCTATGATTATTGACCTATATATCAACTTAGATACGCTAAAGAAAAATATCCTACCAGTCTTAGTAGGAGTACTGGTTGGGTCTATCTTCTCAATGATTTTAGCCTTAGGTTTATCAAAAGTTTTTTCAATGACAGAACAGCTAACAACATCACTAATTCCACAATCTATAACTACAGCCATAGCCGTATCCTTATCTGAAGAATACCAGGGTATAGCTGCAGTAACTGCAATTACAGTTGTCTTAAGAGGAGTAACAGGTGCTGTAATAGCTCCTACTATTATGAAAATCTTTAAGATAGATGATCCAGTTGCCCAAGGAGTTGCTATAGGCACTTCTGCCCACGCAGTCGGTACTTCACAGGCAAGACAAATGGGTGAAGTCCAAGGAGCAATGAGTGGTTTATCTATAGCCATAGCTGGGATTATAACAGTAATTTTGATGCCAATAGCAATGATGCTTGTAAATATGGTATTTTAAAAAATAAAAACTTGAGATAAAATCTCAAAACAAAAAGACGAGAAAGGCTCGTCTTTTTTGCTTATCTTATAAGATTATAGTTGATAACAAACTTATTCTAAACTCTAGCTAATTTTTCTTTGACTTAGGCTAAATGTTTCTTATCATCGAAGAATGCAAAGTAGACATTTAAAAGCATTAAGCAAAATGTTACAAAAATAGTCTCTTTAGATATATTAGAATATCTGTTTAGCATATATATTTGGTCAATTAAGGCTATGACTAAGCCAGCTGCCATAACTATAAAAACTTTTTCCATTTTTATCTCCTTATAAGCTATCAAAGTCTACAAGGTCCTGGTCGCCTGTTTCCATGTTTCTGATAGATACTTTCCTCTCTTCTCTCTCGCTTGATCCAATAATATAGGCATATTTTACATTTAATTTGTCCGCATAAGTGAATTTTTTCTTAAGTTTGCCGCCTTCTAGATAGATATCTGCACTCTTTCCTTTTTCTTGAAGTTTATTTAAAATATCAATTGCATAGAAGTTTTCTTCATCACTCATTGGAATTATAAGAATTTCTGTAAGTCTTGCTTCTTTTTTATCTATAAGACC
>JBHWRC010000081.1:0-5266 GCA_043426375.1 Anaerococcus sp. | reverse complement strand
CTTTGTTCACATCTTTGTATGGAGGGTCTAGATATATAATTGAATTTTTAATTTCTGAAAATTCTCTATAATCTTTATTGTGAAATTCTATTTCTTTATTTGCTTCAATGTCTTGAATACTTTCTAACTGCTTTAATTGTTGCAATTGTTTTAATTGTTGTAACCTTTGCAATTGTTCTAATTGTTGTAACCTTTGCAAAATTTGTAAAACTTGAATTCCTTCATCTCTCTTTTCCCAATCCAAAGATTTTAATTTTTCTTTATCTTTTACAAAATTATTAAAAGTTTCGGTTTGCTTATAACCTTCAAAACAATCATGCTTTTCTATAATTTCTTTAGCTAGGGTGTATTTAACATCAGAATGTTTTTTGCTATATAAATAAGTTTTACAATTATTACCAAATGAATTTACAAGCAATTTCAAATGGTCGTCTATTGTTTTGTCTTCCTTATCTCTAATCTGGAAAAATTCTTCCATACTACAAATCAAGGTCTTAAGATATTCCCTATCTTCTGATAGGATTTTCTGTATCATTAATCCTGGTATGGGGTCTATATCGTTATAAACCACATCTAAGCCTTGTAACTTACACTCTAGTGTTACTGCACCACCGCCACCAAATAAATCATATATGGTTTTATCTGTACCAAAGTTTTGTTTTACAATTTCAATAAGCTTTTTAGCAATCTTCTTTTTGCTACCTATATATGGTAAACCTATAGGTCTACCTTTTCTGATTTTCTTTTCATCCAATTTTAATTGCATCTTAACCTTCTATTTCTTTAACCATAAATAACTGCACAAAAATAGCAGCTAATATATCTACTACGATTGCATTACCCCTTTCCAGTCCCATTCTTTGTGTACCTATTCCAGCAAAGCTTTCAAAAACTCTTAGCATTTCACCTCCTAGTACCCTTATTTATATTGCAATACCTAGGCTTCTTATTTAAAGCCTTATACTCCGATTCAGTTAATATTCTTCTCATTGCTATCTGATACTTTTTATCATATGGATAGGTCATACTATCAATTAAATTCCTACATTTTATTGCCTCTTTTCGGCTATAAAAATGAGCATGTTGACTATATTCCCCATGCTCCCTTTTTAGTAAATATGCTCTTTTCATTTTTGGATAGTATATAATACTTAGTTTCATCTTGACCCATTTATTCTATAATCAATCTGTTTTCTTACGATTCACATGTTTATATTTCAACGTTTTCATTCAATTTCTCACGATTATTTCATCGGTTTATTTTGTCTTATTTCATCCAGTCTTCCCACAATTGTTTACCTGCTAAATCATTAATCAGTCTTACCATTGCAAAAACACTAGCATCAAACAAGTCTATTCTCAAATTAGGTAGAATTTTTTCATACTGTATCATATCATCAGTTTTTTCCATTCCATGAACGTTCTCTACACAATATTCATAAGCGGATGAGTGCATGTAATAGAATTCACCACTTAGTACTTTTCTTTCTATCCTTCTAAACCCTTTAGATTTGTTAATATAAAGCTGCGGTTCATCTACCATTCTAAAACCTTCATTTTTCATCATCAGGTAGAACTCATCAGCAAACTTTCTGTCAAAACCTACCTGTTTGATATCAAAACCCATTTTTTGCATAGATTTAAACCATTTTACTATGTCGGCATAATTGACAACCTCGCTGTTACTCATAGTTAGGTTTCCATCATCTTGCCAACCAAACAAAGGTATCTCATCTTCATCAGCCTTTATATAGGCCCTTGTAATCGGGAAAAAGGCATGGGTGATAACTATGTCTACACCTTCGTAATTTCCTACCAAAGCTGTTGCCGTCAAGTCGTGCATCTTTGATAAGTCCGCCCCACCAAACCAAGTTATATCGAGCTTGGCAAGTTCTTCCAAAGTCCAATCATACTTGCTGTCAGACTTTCTAAATTCATCAATATTGAAATACGCTTTCAATGATGAGGTATATACGTTTAGGTCTTTTGATAAAAATTCCTTCCTCATTTGAGGGTCATTTTCAGCATCTACTGCATCAGAAATCATATCGTCAGGTCTTATAGATACTCCATAATTAGGGCTCGCCATTTCGTGAATTTTTGGGTTAGTGTAATCCACTGACCCATCTTCGTTTTCATCTGCTTTGCTTATAAAAACAAACTGTTTATCATTTTCTACTTGATACTTTCCTGTTTCAGGGTTTTTATTTATGACCTTTTGACAATATAAAAATCTCTTATAACAAAAAGAGTTCATATCGTTTCCAGCTGTTGTGATACCAATTATGAGTTTATTTGTATAAGCTCTCATGGCTTTTTTCATAGAAGTATACTTACTAGCATTTTTATATTCGTGAAGCTCATCCATTATTACAAAGTTGGCGTTTAGAGAATCCCTATCTACAAGTGCTTCTATACTAAGTGAACCTTTTTCAAATTCACGCTTTATAGAATGTTCGTTGTTGTTATCGAGGATTTTAAAATAATCTCTTTCGCCCCAAGCATTGATATTTTTCACGATAAAATTAAAGGCCTGTAGAGCTTGTTTAATTACGGCTCCTACAATGTATACTTGCGAGTTACTAGCCATATCTAATACACCCAAAGCAAAAGCTAGAGCAGCAGAAAAAGAGGTCTTACCATTCTTCCTTGGTATCATAATAAAAGCTTCTTGAAATCTCCTATTATTAGTCCCCTTCCAATAAAAACCTACGAGATTGTATATAATGAACTTTTGCCAAGGTTCGAGCTTTAAGTTTCTTCCAGCAAGTGGTACTCCATTTAAGTCTTCACCTTGTATGTGTTCAAATAAATTTTCTATTATTCCGATTACAAAATTAGCTTCTCTGGTCTTAAAATCAAACTTAGGGTTTTCAAGGTCATCCTTAAATCTTTGACAACCTTGTTTAAGTTCCTTACAAGCTATTTTTTCTCCACTTAGAATATCGTCTACGTATTTGTTTACTTCTATTAAGTTTACATTTTCTTTTTTAGTCTTTTTTAAACTTGTACTATTCTCTTTTTTTAAGCTTGTACTATTCTCTTTTTTTAAGCTTGTGTCGTCTTTCTTTGTCATTTAATCACATCTGACTTAAGCTTATCAGCATCTCTTCAACCTTAGACACTTTTGTATTATCACCAAAACTATCCTGTTTGAGTTTTTTAAGCCCAGATGGTGTAATTCCAAGTTCTCTTAAATATGTTAGTATATCCATTCTAAGCTTTTCCATAGATTGATAAAGAGGATTTTTAACAGTATTTGTTTGTCCGTTCTTGTTGGTGTACTCCATAACAAGTTGACCACCGTCATCTATCCACTCTTCCCTTGCTCTGTAATAATCAGATAGTAGACCGTCAAGTATTCCAATACTTAACATGAAGGCATTATCATATGTTCCTATAGCTTTCATACAACCTATGATGTTTTTGGTTATGTCGTTCTCTACAGTTTTTTCGATTTCCTTGCTATTTTTACTACTGTTATTTAAGTTATCTAATCTATCATGTTTTTTCTCCTTCTCCATACCCTACAAACACCTTCTTTCTCACTTTTTCTTGTAATCTCCTACCTTCTGGAGTAATTTCGTCTGTCATTCTGTCGTGCATTTTATTATGTGCTTTTTTAGATAAAGATATAAGATTGTCAGAATTAAAAAATAATTCAGGATATTCTTCCACAGGAAAAATATGGTGAACCACTTCTGCGTCTATTCGTTTTCCGTATCTTACTTCAAGTTGGCAAAGATATTTGTCTCGCATAAGCACATATCTTCGTAATTTTTGCCATTTTTTAGTCTTGTACCATGTGTCAAATTTCCCTTCTTTCCTAATATCCTTACTCCTTTCAGACTTGTTTATATATCTTCTGCCACCCACAGACCTTGTATGATATATGTTTTTCCCAGCATGTGTAAAATACACACCTAACCTTTTAATTGTCTTTTTCCCAAACAAAAAAGCAGCCATAATTGACTGCTCGTTTGTAAGGTTTTTGTAAAGTGGATTAAGTACACTATAAAAAGAAATAACTATTTAGGAGGAACTATTCTTTGCACATCTCCACACTACTATTATATCACATTTTAAGTCTATAACTTCCCATCTTTTTCTCATAATTTAAACGTTTAAAACCCTTTCAACAATTTCCATACATCATCAAAGATATATGTTTTATTCCGTCATTTGCTATCCTATAAATTTGACTCTGACTATAATGGTATTTCTTCTTTAAGGTTTCTATCTTACCATCTCTTTTCTTTTTTCCATAAATTTCTAGGGTAATATCTTTTTCAAGTTCGCTCATACCCTCCATAGCCCTATCCATTCTTTCTATAAGGTCTATATTAGATTGGCGATTTTTTTCAAGTAGGTCTATTTCAGCATTGATATTAAGTATTATTTCCTCTTGACTAAGATTTCCTCCACCACCGCTTGATATACCATACTTACTTATCATATTTTTATTCTTTTCCTTATTTTTTAAACACCTTATATCTTCATCTATCCTAGCCAGAAATTCTTTAGCATAGGTGTATTTCAAAAGTTTGTCCTTAACGACTATTTCATAAAAATTTCTCAAGCGAACCTCTTTTCTATTTCAGATTCATTCACATTAAAAAGAGTTATAAATCTTAAATCTTCTATCAACATTCTTCTTAAATATCTTGGTAGATTGTTAAAACCACCTAATAATTCAAATCTTTTATCGATTAAGTCGGCATAAACTATGGGTTCATTATCCATACTAAATATTTTAAAACCTCCGCTTATCCTGATAACTTTGTAATCCATTCCCAACTTCTTACAAAGTTTGGGTAATACAATATTTAGCTTTCTTTCTGCCAAGAGTAAATCATTCATAAATATCCTCGTAATCCTCTAAATCAAAGTCAAAAACAAATACCGGATATCCTTCCTTCATAATTTTAAGTATTTGATATGCAATCTCTCTTATAGATTGGTGGGCCGCCTTATCAAGTCTTAATTTTAAAAAGTGCCTTAACTCCCTAAAATTCATGGTCATATATAGCCTAGTTGCTGTACATTGTGGTAATACTGCCCTTGCCTTATCTCTGGTGGATTTTTTGTCACCACCTAGGTCTTCATATACCCTTGTTAAATCTTCACAAACCCACTTTATAGAGTCTTTTTCCTCATCAGTATATGATTGGTCTAGTACTATCTCTAAGTCACTTAAATCGACATATCTGGAACTTTCTTGACTATAAGATGCCATCCTGTGCCTTACAATTTGGTTAGCACACGC
>JBHWRC010000080.1:0-10298 GCA_043426375.1 Anaerococcus sp. | reverse complement strand
CTTCCAATGATTGGGGAAAAATTATCCTTTATCATAAACCCACTATTTGGTTTTAAATCACCAGAAGCCATAGCTGTACCGATTACAGCTCTAGGATCTGCAGGAGCAGCCCTTGGTGTTGTAACTGATATGGCTGGCAGGGGCACAGCAAGTGCAAATGACATAGCAGTTTTCACATCTATTTGTATGTGCTGGTCAGGCTACTTATCAACCCATATAGCCATGATGGATGCCCTTGAAACAAAAGAAATGACAGGAAATGCAATATTGTGCCATACTATAGGAGGACTTGGAGCGGGAGTTGCTGCTCACTTACTATATATGGTGTTAGGATAGATATAAATGGACATAAGTAAGTATTCACAATCTTCTGTGGAAATCATAAAAGAAGCAAATAAAATAGCAATCAGAAAAAATAATGTGGAGGTCTCAGACCTACACATCTTCTATGCGATTCTTTCTCTAGAAGAAAAACTAGTAAGGGCCTATTTTAAAGAACTTGGGCTGATTTATCAAGAAATCTTAGATGATACAGAAAATGCCCTTACAAAATTAAGGTCAGCCAAGGGGATATCATCCCTTTATACTTCTAGATCTTATCAAAGAGCGCTTTTAATCGCAGAAGAAATCTCTAGAAACCAGTTTGAAGAGAAAATAAAAATCGAACACCTAATGCTCGCTCTTCTAAGAGAGTCTGATATGCCGACAGCCAAACTTGCTGGACTTCACGGCCTGACTTATAAAAACCTAAATGAACTAGTTGCCAAGAAATTTAATGAATACCTACTTAGAGGTGTTGACCAAGAAACTATTATAAAGCTTGAAAAATATGGGACAGTCCTCACAAAAGAGGCTATTGAAGGTAGGCTTGACCCGGTAATAGGAAGGGATGCGGAAACCAGAAACGCCATAAGGATTTTATCAAGAAGGATAAAAAACAATCCGGTCCTAATTGGAGATGCCGGAGTCGGAAAAACCGCAATCGTAGAAGGCATTGTCCAGAGAATTGTGGCAGGCGATGTGCCGGATGACCTAAAAGATAAGATAATCTTTTCTCTAGATATGACAAGCCTAGTGGCTGGAGCAAAGTATAGGGGAGATTTTGAAGAAAGATTAAAGAAAATTTTAGAGATAATCAAAGATTCCAAAGGCAGGATAATCCTCTTTATAGATGAAATTCACAATATAATTGGATCTGGGTCTACATCAGGGACTATGGATACGGCAAATATGCTAAAACCAATGCTTGCCCGTGGCGAGATATTGACAATCGGAGCTACCACAATCGAGGAATACAGAAAGTATATAGAAGTAGACAAGGCCCTTGATAGACGCTTTCAGAAAATATTAATAGAAGAGCCAAGTATCGAAACGTCGATTGCAATCATGAGGGGGATAAAATCAAAATACGAAAACCACCACATGATTAAAATCACAGACCCAGCTATCACTGAAGCGGTCAAACTTTCTAAGAGATTCCTTACAGAAAGAAAGCTCCCAGATGTGGCTATAGACGTAATTGACGAGGCCAGCGCCCAGGTTAAGATGGCAAGGGACCAAAAACCAGAAGAGATAGATAGACTTCACAGAAAAATTGTCCAGCTTGAGATGGAAAATATAGCCCTTAAGAGCGAAAAAGATAGCCTATCAAGCCATAGGTCCAAGGAAAAAGAAGAAAAAATCAAAGAACTCGAAGCTGAACTTGCCGAAAAAACTGAACTTTATAACAAAGAAAAGGAAAGACAAGAAACTATCGTCAAGCTAGAAAGAGAAATTGAAATAATTGGCTTTGAGATAGAAGAAGCAAAAGATAAGCGAGATTTTGAAAAACTTGATAAATTTGTAAATTTAAAAGAAAAGGTCGTAGAAAAACTTCAAAGAATCGAAAATCAAGGCGAATATTATCCGCTTAAAACCATGGTTACACCATCTGAAGTCAAGGATATAATCTCAAAAATGAGTGGAATGCCAAAGTCAAAGCTCAAATATGACAAGCTTGACTCCATAAAAATGGTGAGGGGAAAACTTAAAGAAGACTTTGTCGGTGCGGATGATATGATAGATAAGATAATAAATACCTACATCATATCAGAAGGGGGACTTTTTGAAAGACAAAGACCTGTCTTAAGCTTTATTGTTTCAGGCCCCTCATCTTCGGGTAAGTCTTATATAGCAAGACTTTTGGCCGAAAACCTCTACGATGGAGATAAGTCGCTTCTCTCATTTGATATGAGTGAGTTTACAGACAAATCTTCGATTACAAAGCTAATCGGAGCGCCTCCTGGCTATGTGGGCTACGAATTTGGCGGAGTTTTGACCCAGTCCCTAAGAACCAGACCTTATTCTGTTTTGGTATTTGAAAATATAGAAAATGCCCACTTTGAGGTCCAGAACCTAATACTGCAGATGATTCAAGATGGAGTTATCAAGGATAACAAGGGAAGAAATATAAATCTCAAAAACTCAATAATTATCCTAACTATGGTCCTAGAAGAAGGGGCAGATTACGATAAAAAGATAAAAGAAAATCTAAATGTAGACTTTAGAAAATATGTAGATTATGATTTCAGGCTGAAGAAGCTTTGCGATGATAAAATAGATAAGCTAATAACCCTCAAATTTAACGACCTAGAAAAAGCTCTAGGAGAAAGGCAGATAGGCCTTTCCTATGCTGACGGATTTTTTGAAAGGTTTGGAGATTTTGCAAAAAGAGAAAAACTTGACGCAAGAGATCTTAAGAAGCTTATCGAACAGGATGTTTACTTTTTGATCTGTGAGAAAAATCTCCAGGTAGAAATCGAAGCATTCTCTAAACTAGTCTTAGATTTTGATGGTGAAGAAAAATTCACCGTCAAATTGAAAGAAAATATAAACAAGGAGTAGAAAATGGAATTTAAAGTACCAGAATTTGTTACACCAGACTTTTCAGAAGAAAAGTTTAATAAAGCTAAAGACATCACCCTACAAGAAGTAGAAAAGGACGGTGTTGCACCAGATAATTTCTACCTCACCCGCCATATGCCAACATTCTACAAGATAGAAGGCGAATGGCAACTACCAGAACATACATCAATCAACTGCGTAGCAGTTTTAGAAAATGGGAATATTGTTGTTAAAGAAATTAGAGAACTAAAAAAAGGCGACCAAGTAGTTGCAAGCGATGAAGGAAGTTTAGAAGACGGCATCTTTGTATATAATGATGCTTTTCCAGAAGACATATATTCTAAACCAGGTAAGGCAGTAGAAACATCATTCTCAAGAGATTATGATAACCTATTTGAACTACTTCAGCGCGAAAGAGATTCAGAAGATGGCTATATAGTTTGGGTCCTAGGCCCTTCAGTAGTATTTGACTATGATACCAGAAAAGCCCTAAACCAACTTGCAGAAAACGGCTATATTGACTGCCTAATGGGCGGAAATGCTATGGCAACTCACGACCTTGAAGGAGGTTTCTTAAATACAGCCCTTGGTCAAAATATCTACACCCAAGAAAACCAACCAATGGGTCACTACAACCACTTAGATCTACTAAATGAAGTAAGAAGTGCTGGTTCAATCAAAGACTTTATCGCTAGTGGCAATGTAAAAGACGGTATCATCAAGACCCTATCAGACATGGACGTTCCATTTGTCCTATCAGGATCAATCAGAGATGACGGCCCACTTCCAGAAGTAATGGGCGACCAAGACCACGCACTTACAGAAACAAAGAAAGAGCTAGATAAGGCAACAGTAATTATTTGTATAGCAACCATGCTACACTCTCTATCAGTAGCCAACATGGCTTCTAGCTATAGGGTAAGAAAAGACGGAAAAATTTCACCAGTATATCTATATTGCGTAGACGTAACAGAAAACGTAGTACACAAGGTAGGAGCAGCTAGAGAAAATCTTGCATACGTACCAATGGTAACAAACGTACAAGATTTTGTAGTAAACTGTGAAAAAGCTCTAATAAGCCCAGCAAACAAGGCTTTTGCAAGAGAAATGGAAATTCCAGAAATGGAATATGTAGAAGCTGATAGAAAAGCAGACGAAAACGAAGGAGAGATTGAGTAATGAAATTTGAAATGCCAAAATACCATCATCCAGATTTTGAAAAAGACATCTTTAAAAATGCACCAAATGCAACACTTGTAGAAGTAGAAGAAGACGGAATCAGCCCAAGAAATTACCATGCTCTTTCAGTTTATCCAGAATACTTCAAAATAAATGATAAGTGGGTCCTTGCAGCAGAATCCAGAATGGATACAGTATGCGTTGCAAAAGACACACCAGGTGAAGAAAGTGTTGACATAGTAGAATTTAGAAACCTTAAAAAAGGTGACAAGGTAGTAATTGGCCGTACAGAAGATGCATCAGAAGGTATCTATGTATGGACACAAGGCTTCCTCGCAGAAGACGCTCACCAAGATACATTCGCATTTAGAGCTGGAAGATCAAGAGAAACAGCCTTCTCAATCGACTATGACAACCTATACGAAGTATTAAAACACGAAAAAGCAAACGGAGGCTATGTAACATTAATCGTAGGTGCAGCTCTTGCCCTTGACAGAGATAGTCGAAATGCCCTAGAAAGACTAATAAGAAATGGCTATGTAAACGCAATATTCTGCGGTACAGAAACAGCAGCCTTCGACCTAGAAAAAGGTGTATACGGCACAACATGGGGACAAGAACACTTCGAAAAAGAACAAAATACAACTAAAAACCTATACAAGGTAATAAACCTAGCCAACAAATATGGCTCAACCAAGGCCCTAGTAGAAAGTGGTCAAGTAAAAGACGGCTTCATGAAAGCATGTGTAGAAATGGACGTGCCAGTAGTAATAGCAGGTACAATCCGTGACAGACTAGGCCTTCCTGAAACAATCAACAACGTATACGAAGCTCAAAACGAAATGAGAAAACACGCTAGAAAAACATCTACAATCATCATGATGGGCGCAATCCTATACACAATAGCAACAGGTAACATGACCCCATCATACAATGTATTTGATGGTGAAGTAAGACCAGTATATATGTACACAATCGACATCCAAGAATTCGCAGTAAACAAACTATCAGACAGGGGAACAGTCACAGCTGTCACAATGGTAACAAACGTACAAGACTTTATCAGAAATGTAGATAGGGCCCTAAACAACTAAAATAAATTTAAGGAGACGCGATGAAAAAAATCGTACTAGCCCTAGGCGGCAATGCCCTAGGAAACAGCCCAGAAGAGCAAAAAAAAGCAGTAGAAGAGACTGCTAAATCAATAGTAGACCTAGTAGCAGCAGGCAACAAGGTAATCATATCTCACGGCAATGGCCCACAAGTAGGTATGATCAATCTTGCGATGGATACAGCAAGCAAATCAGAAGCCAAAACACCTCAAATGCCATTTGCAGAATGCGGTGCAATGAGCCAAGGCTACATCGGCTACCACCTACAAAATGCAATCGAAAATGAACTAGCAGAAAGAGACATGGACCAAACAGTAGTATCACTTGTAACCCAAGTCTTAGTAGATAAGGCTGACCCTGCCTTTGAAAATCCAACCAAACCAATAGGATCATTCTATAGTGAAGAAGAAGCTAAAAAACAAGAAGAAAAAGGCTTCACCTTCAAAGAAGATGCAGGCAGAGGCTACAGAAGAGTAGTGCCAAGTCCAAAACCAATTGACATAGTAGAGAAAAAAGCAGTCGAAAAACTCTACAACGATGGAATGATCGTAGTAGCAGCAGGTGGCGGCGGAATTCCTGTAATCAAAGAAAACGATAAGCTAGTAGGAGTAGATGCGGTAATCGACAAAGACTTCACATCTGCAAAACTTGCAGAACTAGTAGGAGCCGACACCCTTGTAATCCTCACAGCAGTAGAGCAAGTAGCCATCCACTTCGGACAGGAAAACGAAGAATGGTTAGATAAGCTAACAGTCGAAGAAGCTGAAAAATACCTAGCAGACGGGGAATTTGCTGAAGGCTCAATGAAACCAAAAATAGAAGCAGCCTTATCATTTGTAAAATCAAAAGATGGAGCAAAAGCTCTGATAACCTCACTAGAAAAAGCCCTAGACGGTCTAAAAGGAGAAACAGGAACCTTAGTTGGGTAGAATGGTAGTTCAAATTTTCACTAAAGTATCAGTCCTTCCATCGATTTGGTCTCCTCTAGACGACGGGCTGGCATATCAAATCAGGATAGGGCTTCAGCTGGCAAAATTTGAACGGTTCTCACAATTTTACAAGGACAAAGTCCGAAGGAAAATTGATGAGAAAGCTTCCGTAATTTTAGACAAGCCTGCCCGGCTCATTGAGGGCCCGTGCGGCGCACCTCGCAGCGAAGCGAGAGAGAAAGATGCGACGAATAGGAGCATTCGTTGAAAAAGATTATGTTCCTTAAAAAACTAAATAGACTCCTAAAGTGGAACGAGTAGAAATACTCGTTCTTTTAATGCAAAAAATACATTAGAGGATTTCGGGGGATCTTTTAAAAGCAGGATTATGATATTCAGCGCATGTACTCTTATAAAAAAGCTATAAGTATCTCCTTCCTATATACGGATCTTGCATTGATAATATTTCTCGTAGGCCTATGCCTTATCCTTTCGTATTCGATTGAGGTAAACTCCATGGAGCAGGAGAGTACTTCTATTATACACCGCTTGTGCATCGTCTCATCGTTTGTAATTTGGAGTTTTTACTTGCATAACCCAGCTAGAGGGGATATTGCATTTTTAAAACAAAAACTCGGGCACTTTGCCCGAGTTTAGCAGTCAGATATATTTGCGCAAATATTATTCTAGAAAGGCTCTGCCTTCCAACGTCCTAGTTAATTACTCTAGTCGTTTTTCTTTCTAGCCGCTACGATACCAGCCATTGATATAGCTAGTGTAGAGTAGATAGGAGCTAGGCCAGCTAGACCTGTTTTAGGGTTGTTACCTTTAGTTTTAGCTGGTTTAGATTTCTCTTTAGATTTTTCTTTATTTTTAGAGTCTTCTTTTTCTTTAGTTATTGCTTTTTCTTGATCAAATTTTAATACATAGTACCATTCGTCTTCTTCGCCATCTGTTTCTCTTGATTCATATTTATCACCTGCTGCAGCATTAGCAACTGAAGCACCACCAAGTATAAGACCTGCTGATAGAGCAACTGCTAGTACTTTATTTGTTTTCATGATAATCTCCCATATTTTTTTCTTTGTGTGAATTTTTTCAAATGGGTGTTTTTAAATATATATTAATCTTGGCATAGAGCCTTTGAACTAGGATGCTGGTATCAAATTAATTATCCTTAAAATTACTAGAGGCTTTCTAAAGTTTATAGCATAGATTTAGTACATTTCCCTCTAAGACTTGCGGAAAGGACAGGATTTGCGGCTTTGTGGGGCAAACTTTCTAATAGGAGCTTGTGATGTACTAGCTTTCTTATTATATTTTGCAGGAGATTTTTGGTCTATAATCGGGACAATTTGTCAAAAAATTCTATATATAAGTAGACTTAAATACAAAAGGAGAATTTATGAATACGACATATTACACAATATTACCAGCAGAAATTAGGTTTGATAAGAGGTTGTTACCTTACGAAAGGCTCTTGTTTTCAGATATTTTGGCTCTTAGCAACAAAAAGGGCTATTGCTATGCAACAAATGCCTACTTTGCCAAAATCTATGGGGTTTCGGTGGTGTCTGTATCTACTTGGATCTCAAATTTGATCAAACACGGCTATATTAGCCGTAGCTACGAATATAAGGCCAATACAAAAATGATTGAAAGACGCAAGCTCTATATCAAAGAAGACTTTATGACCTATAAAAGAGGGCTTAAAGCCCCCCTTAAAGCAGACTTTAAGCAGGGTATTAAAGGAGACTTTAAAGATAATAATATAAATATGAATAATATAAATAAGAATAATATAAATAAGAATAATATATATAAGTCAAATATAGACCAGACTAGGGGAGAGAAAAAAGAGAAGACTCCTAGGCTGAGAAGCAGGGCTGATTATATGATGGAACTACTAGAAAGTATTTAGGATGAGGTGTTGGATGGTAAAGGTAATCTATAAAAATGACAAAAAGAGCCTAGTTATTGACGGCAAGGTCTACGGTCCATATGCCCTCTACTATCACATAATGAGGACCTTATCCACTTACGATTATTACAAATCAACAGGAAAATGGGATGAGGAGAGGCAGAGAGAGGTTAAATCATATCTAAGAAGATATATGCAAATCTATCAGAAATATTACCCAGAAGAAGCTAGGAGGAACACCTTTGCTTGATGGGAGACTTTGCCCAGATAAAAAACTCAAATCATAAGATTTATCTGGTATAATAATTAAAACGAGAGGAGATTTTATGCATTATACAGGTCAAGTTTATAGGCCACCACTTGAGGCTTATACGCCTTTGCTCGAGGTGACTTACGGGTGTTCGCACAATGCTTGTGCTTTTTGCACCATGTACCACGAGACAAAATTTGGGATAAGCCCAATTGAGGATATAGAAAGTGATATTATCGAAATAAAGGAGACTTTTCCGGGACATATTGATAGGATTTACCTACTTAATGGTGACCCCTTTATGCTTCCTACTGAGAGGCTACTTGAAATTTCGGATTTGATCCATAAATATTTGCCAGATGTGAAGACTATTACATCCTATGCGAGTTTTTATAATCTAAAAGATAAGTCTGTTAGCGATATGACAGCCCTTAGAGAAGCTGGTTACAACGAGCTTTGGTTTGGGGTTGAGTCTGGAGATCCGGAGGTTCTTTCTTGGATCAATAAGGGGGCGGACCTTGATGAATATTATGAGGGTCTAGAGAAAATGAAAGCGGCTGGTATGGATTATTTTGCCATTGTCATGCAAGGGATAAAGGGGGCTGGTAAGTCTATCGAAAACGCCAAGGCAACCGCCGAATTTCTAAACTATTATCCAGCCAAGGGGATTTTTATCATGTCA
This sequence comes from Anaerococcus sp., assembly GCA_043426375.1. Taxonomy (GTDB): domain Bacteria; phylum Bacillota; class Clostridia; order Tissierellales; family Peptoniphilaceae; genus Anaerococcus. The sequence goes on along the minus strand of JBHWRC010000080.1, from coordinate 1,342 downwards.
ACAGATGTCCAACATGGATCTAAACTTTATAATATGAGACAGAGGGGAGAATTTGTGGAAACAACCAATAGGGAGAACCTAATTGAGCAAGTGACCCTACTTGAAAACCTAGATGTACCTGACGATGTCCTTTATTCATCTGGCCATATGGTAAATTTGGTCAAGGTCTCCGGCCATATGAGAAAAAAGGAAGAGATGATAAGTAAGCTTAAATATGCCCTTGCCAGTCTGCCTTCTTATATTTTAGATGATAGAAATCAGGGAATTGCAAGGTAGGGCGATTTTATAGAATTATTTGTGCGATTAGTAAAAAATGAGGAGGATTTATGGAATCTGTACTTACTCCTTGGGAGATTATAGTTAGGATATTTTTATCCGCCCTAATCGGCTTTGTGGTTGGGCTTGATAGGGAAAAGCACTCATCCGCAGGTGTCAGAACCCACATGATTTTAGCCGTGGGGGTCTGTATAATTACCCTCATCCAGGTGGATTTGACTGCAGAATCTATTTTGTGGTATATGGATAATCCAGAATTTATAGGTGTTGTGGGTACTAACACAGGTAGACTTACTGCTCAAATTGTTTCAGGTATTGGTTTTTTGGGATCAGGCCTTATTCTTGTGAGAAACGACAGGACGGTAGATGGTATGACTTCTGCGGTGTCTTTGTGGACTGTTGCGGCTATTTCCATTGCAGTAGGCTATGGAGAATACTTGATTGCAGCATTAGGCGGAGGATTTTTGATTGTCATCCTCACCCTTCTTAATTCGAAAAAGACTCGTTTTGATATTATCATACTTAAGGTGCATTTCAACAATTATGAACCAAAAAGAGAAGATATAAACGCAATTTTAGAAAAATACGATGCGAAAATAAATAATTACACCAAAGAAAGTGTGATAGGGGAAAATAACAAAGAATACCGCTATATCTACGAGATTGGCTACAAGGGTTTTATTGATAATATGGAGTTTTTGGATAGCTTTACGGATGAATTTGAAAATATTACCTATATTGAGTTGGTATAAGAGTTTGAAATAATATGAAAGAAGAATGTAATGTATATTTTTGTAAAAACTTTTGAAGAATTAGATATAAACGAACTTTATGAAATCCTAAAACTCAGAGTAGACGTCTTTGTAGTAGAACAATCTTGCCCCTACGAAGAAATAGATGGGATTGATAAGGAGGCTTTCCATATTTTTGTAAAAGAAGATGGAGAAATACGAGCTTACGCTAGGATATATAAGGAAGATGGCGAGATCCATTTGGGAAGAGTCATAGCCAAAGAAAGAAGAAAAGGCCACGGAAATCTTATTCTAAATGAGGCTATAAAGGCAGC
>JBHWRC010000079.1:0-12724 GCA_043426375.1 Anaerococcus sp. | reverse complement strand
AAAACTGTGTTTACCATTCCTACCCTTACTCCGCCAAGCCTTGCTATTATAGGGTTTATGGATATAAATAGTAGGGCGTTATAATAGTAGATTGAAATTAGGGCTACCATTACAAAGATTACCGATACCATAATCACATCTTGTTGTGAAACTGTTGTGATTGACCCAAATAGGTAGGATTCGAAGCTCTTGCCGCCTGGGGCAAAGTCTGATAGAATTGCCGCAAGTCCTATACCAAAGCTCATGATTATAGCTGTGGCCATATCACCAAATTCTTTGAATTTTTTCCTGATTATTTCTATGGCGAAGGCTGCAAATACACAAAATACAAGACTGGTCCACATTGGGTTTATGGCAAAGATTAGTCCCATGGCAATCCCTGCTAGTGATGAGTGGGATAGGGCGTCTCCTATCATGGAGGTTTTCCTATTTATCATCACAAGGCCTATCATGGGGATAATTATTGCAAGCATTAGGCCTACTAATAAGGACCTTCGCATAAAATCATAGCTTAGCATATGATACCTTCCTTTAGTTTGAATATCTTATCTACATAATCGCCTAGGATGTCCATTTCGTGAGTTATCATAAGGATAGATATGTCGTGATGGAGATTTAAATGGACAAGAAGGTCAAGAAAGTCTTCCTTGGATTTTTGGTCGATTCCTACTGTTGGTTCGTCTAGGATTAGGATGTCTGGGCTGTTTACCATGGCTCTGGCTATCATGACTCTTTGGGCCTGGCCACCGGAAAGTTTGTTGAAGGGTCTGTCAATTAAGTTATTTATTTTTAGGGTGGAAAATATATTTTCAACCTTTACCTTTGACACTTTTTTTATGGTGTTAAAGATTGAAAATTCTTTATAAAGATTAAGTCCAACATACTCCCTACAACTTACAGGAAAGGCTACTTTTACAGAATCATTTAGCTGTGGGACGTAGCCTATTTTGTCAAAGTTTTTGAATTCTTCCATGTCTATGCCAAAAAGCTTTATAGTTCCAGAATCTTTTTTTAGTTCGCCCAAGATTAGCTTGATTAGGGTCGACTTTCCTGACCCGTTTTCTCCGGAGATTACGGCAAAGTCTCCCTTTTCAAGGTTTAGATTTATATCTTTTAATATTAAATTTTCATTATATCCAAATTTCAGGTTTTTTATTTCAATTAGCTTCATATATATATTATGCTAGTGACTTATATATGTTTTCAAGGTTCTCCTTGATTATTTCTTGGAGGGTTACTCCCTTATCAAGTTCTTCTTGGCTAGCAAATTCCATTGTTGATAGTGGAGCAGTTTCTGCTCCGATTTCGTCAGCTATTGTCTTTGCTGCCTTATCTGATCCGCCTTTTTCAAAAAATACAGTCTTGATTTGCTCTGCCTTGGCAAGGTCTGTTACTTCTTTCATTACCTTAGCATCAGGATCTGCAGTTGATGTTAGGCTTGCTAGATGGATTTGTTCTAGGTCAAAGTCTCTTGCTACATAGCCAAAGGCTTCGTGTGGTACTATGAATTTCTTATTTTCTACTCCAGCAAATTTTTCTGTGTATTCTTCGATTATAGAATCAAATTCTGCAGCAATTTTTTCGTAATTTGCTTCATAGTATTCCTTGTTTGCAGGATCTACTTCTGATAATTTATCAGCTATTACCTTAGCTTGAGCCTTGGCATTTTTTGGTGATAGCCAAGTGTGTGGGTCAAAATCGCCGTGCTGATGGTGGTGGTCATGATCATCAGCTTCTTCTTCGTGGTCGTGATCGGCGTCTTCATGGTCGTGGTCGTGATCATCTTCCTCATCTGTCTTTATAAGATCAAGGCCAGCTGATGTGTCGACCATTTCTATATCTACACTTTCTTCTACAGAGTCTTTCCAATTTTCCATGTCTGCCCCATTCATAAACATTAGGCTTGACTTGCTAAGTTCTGCAATTTCCTTTGCGGATGGCTCAAAATCATGGCTTTCTGTTGTAAGTGAGTTGAAAGAAACGACATCAAACTTATCTCCCGCAATTTGCTTAGTTAAGTTATAAATAGGATAGAATGAAGTATAAATTGTCTTTGTTTCTTGATTTTGATCAGCGTCTTTATTTACTTCTTCTTTTACTTCCGTACTTGTTTTGCTATCTTTGGCCTCATTGCCACAGGCTGTTACTGCCAGGCTTAGGGCTAGTATCATAAATAATTTTTTCTTTTTCATAATATCTCCTTTTGCAAATGATTCGCATTAGGTATTATATGAGCTTTTTTAAATCTGTCAAATAAAGTATAGTGATTTTAAGGAGAAATTTATGAAACTAGAAGATTTACTCAAAAGTAAAAACCTAAGAATTACCAAACAAAGAAGGCTAATCTTAGACTATATAGACAAAGAAGATAAACCAATTTCAGGCCAAGAAATCTACGACGATTTACAAAAAGAAATGTCCATCGACCTATCGACAATCTACAGAAACCTAAATATCCTAGAAGAAAATCACATCCTCCTAAAGACATCAGATATAGATGGGATTTCCTACTATCAGATAAATAATGAGGACCACAAGCACTTTATAAGCTGCAATAATTGTGGCAAAAAATATGTAATAGAATCTTGCCCGGTTCACGAACTTGAAGAAAGGGTCATGGAAGAAACTGGTTTCATTATAAATGGTCACAACTTTGAATTCTATGGCATTTGCCCAGACTGTCAAAAGGAAAATATAAATGCTTAAAAGCTTATTTTTAGTAATTTTATTTGCATTTTCTCTGTCATCTTGCGAAGAAATCCCAAAAGAAAACCAAGGCGAAATAATAAGTGAAGATCAAGTATACGAAATAGCAAAGTTCCTCTATGCTGCTGATGGAGATACGATTTGGGTAGAAATTAACGGAAATAAAGAGAAAATTAGGTTTGTAGGAGTAAATACTCCAGAACTTGCAAAAGATGACAAGCCCTCTGAATTTATGGCGGAAGAAGCTAAAAATTTTACATCAAATGCCCTAAAGGATAAGAAAATTTACCTAGAAAAAGATGTCACTGACAGGGATAAGTACGGCAGGATGCTAAGATATATTTGGCTAAAAAAGCCAGTAGCCAAGCCTACAAAAGTAGACATTGAAGAAAAAACCCTAAATGGAATCTTAGTAAAAGAAGGCTATGCCTATTCAAACTACTATAAACCAGATATAAAATACCAAAAAAATTTGGATAAAATCGAAAAATCTGCCCAAGATAAAGGCCTTGGAATATGGTCTGATCCTAAAAATCCTATTATAAATAAGGAATATGTGGGAGAAACTTACCTTATAAAAGGCAACAAAAACTCCAAAGTCTACCACCTGCCAGAATGGGATTCATATGAGATGGTCAAAGACAAGAACGCAGTCTATTTTGAAACAGAAAAGGAAGCGAGAGATGGTGGTTTTAGACCTGCGAGGTAGGAATTTATTAAAAGCTTTTAAAATATAGCTCTTTAAATTTTCCGAACTCCTGATATATTTACATTATCTAATAAATTGCTACTAGTTTATTATTTTAAATCCAAATACCAAATCTATTTTTAGGTGAATTCCTTTATAAAACACAAAAAGAGCTAAGACTATACTTGTAGTTGATAGCTCTTTTTTTACTCATATATATTTTTTCTATACCCAATATCAATTGCAATGACGATTAGCTCATCATCTCTAATGTCACAAATTACCCTATATGACCCAATTCTATAACGCCATAGCCCTTTGCAGTCTCCCTTTAAAGCTTTGCCAAGCCTTCTGGGATCTTCTAGCTTATCAAGCCTTACCTTCATATCCTTTGCGAGCATTAGTCCAAGATGTTTGTCCATTTTTTTAATTTTTTTCTTAAAACCTTCTGAAACAACTAACCTATAAGTCATTTTCCAATTCCAAAATCAAATCATCTATAGAATAAGTTACAGGATTTTTTTCATAATCTTTCAGAGCCTTAATCCCTGTTTCGTAATCAAGTTCATCTTCAATTTGATTTGCAAGGGCAGATTTAAAAAGTTCGGATAATGATTTACCAGTATGTTTAGAATAAGTTCTAAACAAGTTATTTTCTTCCTCATTTAGTCTAATTGATACAACGCTCATAAAAACCTCCCATCTTTGTTTACATTGTAATACAATTATAGAAAAGTTCAAAATTTATAAGCCAATATAAAAATAGAAGCATTGAATTATCAAGGCTTCTATATTACTTGGCACGTCCTCAGGGAATCGAACCCTGGTCTTGGGCTTCGGACACCCTTATTTTGCCACTAAACTAAGGACGCTTGATTGTGATATTTGAATAGGTGACTTGATTTAAGAATCTTAGGGGCAAGAATGTGTTGCCTAAACCACTTTCTATATAGATTTGGCTGTCATTAAATTCAAATAATCCCCTATCATATTCTGGGAAATATCCTTCTCCTGGAGCTATTAAAGCACCTAGAAATGGGGCCCTTACTTGCCCTCCGTGGGTATGGCCAGAAAATATAAAGTCAATATCTTCCCTATACTTATCCCTAACATTTTTTGAAAAATGGGATAAAATTATGTTTAGGCTATTATCTGGCTTGAAATTATCGAAATTCATCCCCCAATAGGTCAACCCATAAATATATAATCTATTATGCCCGATTTCTACAAATTCTCCATTATTATCAAGCTTTGTAATTCCAAGCTTTTTAATTTTTTCATAAAAAACTTCAGAATCAGCCGAAATTTCTTCGTGGTTGCCTGATACAAAATAGGTTTTGATTCCTAGGTCATTTAGTTTTTCTAGGAAATACATGGTTCTTTCGATTTTCTTATCAGTCGGGTAATCAATCATATCCCCAGTTAGGAAAATTAGATCTGGATCGAAATTTCTAATATTACCCAAAACTTCATCGAGATTTGATAAGACATTTGAGTGGAAATCTGTAATGTGGGTGATTTTTATATCGTCTTTGATCTTTTCATTTTTAAGGACAATCTTTTTCTCCACTCCCACAAAGGCCTGGTCGTGAAGGTATTTGCCTGTCAATACCATTGTGGCAAGGACAAGGCCTGCCACAACTTTCTTTTTGTTTTTCTTCATATTTATCATTTATTCTCCCAAATACATCTTTGGACTTAGGTCAGATGGAATTTTAAAGCCAAGTCTTGGTGAAAAGCTCCTGCCTGTCACATTTGGCCCATCAACTGAAGCTGACCTTTTGAATTGACTTTTGGCAAACCTATCAAAATAAGACCTAAGCCATTTTTCAATGGTTTCCTCGTCATAAGAATCCTTAAAGGCAATCTTAGCGTCTTTTAGGATATCTATTCTAGATTTGTGGTAGGTCAAATGTTGGTAGATAAAAAAATCGATTAATTCGTATGGGCCAATTATATCTTCGGTTTTTTGGGTAATTTCCCCTTCCTTTTCACTTACAAGCTCAGGTGAAACTGGAGTATCTAAAATATCTGTCAAAACATTTTTAAGATCTTCATTTTCTGTAAAATGACCATAAGATTTTATTAAGTATCTAAGTTCAGTTTTCATAAGTGTTGCATTTAGGCTATAAGATGACATGTGATCACCATTGTAGGTTGCAAAACCTTGCATGTTTTCAGACAAATCTCCTGTTCCAATCACAAGGCCTCCGCCCATGTTTGAAAGATTGAAAAGGACTTGGGTCCTCATCCTTGCCTGGGCATTTTCGTAGGCTATATCAGGTGTGACACCGTCGTGACCGATATCAGCTAGGTGGGCTCTTACAGAATTTAAAATGTTTATTTCTTTTAATTCTATCCCCAGTGCCTTGCATAATAAGTATGAGTTTGACTTGGTCCTGTCACTTGTGCCAAAGGCTGGCATGGTGTAAGCTCCGATATTATCCTTATTAAAACCTGCAATTTCATAGGCTCTAACAAGGGCAAGAAGGGCTGCTGTTGAGTCAATGCCACCAGATACTCCCAAAAAAACTTTTTCAGTGCCAACTGCTTTCATTCTCTGAATGAGGCCTAGGGCCTGTATATCAAGGGCTTGTTCCAAATAATCTTGATCATATTCATCCTCTGGCAAATATGGGAATTTTTCCATGAAATAATCTTCATCTGTGAAATTTTCAAAATTTTCTTCCCATTCTAATTCATAACAATCCATAGGGAAGATCGCAGGATTATCTAAGAAAATTTTCCCATCTTGAAAAATATAGGTTGCCCCTGTGTAGACTAGGTCAGTAGATGATTCGCCAGGGCCTGCTGATGTGTGGATGTAGATTACATCTTTAGATAGGAATTCAATATTTTGATAAATTTTCTCTTCTGTAAAAATATAACGAGGATCTGCCGCTGGGTGTAGGATTACATCTGCTCCTAGCTCTTTAAGTCTTAGAGATTTTGGAATTGTCATCTCCTCATCTTCCCCGATTGTAATACCAATATTAAGTCCAGAAATTCTATTAACATAATCTTTTCTATCAAGACTATAGTCAAAGGCTTTGACAATGCCGTTTGCCTTTGATTCAAAGATGGTTTTTTCATATTTTTTTAGATTTTCTTTTATATTTATACTTAAAAGTTCGCCAGATTTTACCAGAGCAATGGCGTTATATATGCCATATTCACTCCTAAGTGGAAGGCCTGCTGTAAAGGCCAGATCAAAATTTTCGCTAAAGCTAATTAAGTCTTTTAAGCCATTTTCTGCATCTACTAGTAGGTCAAATTCACGATAGGCGTCATAAAGACTGGCACCTGTCAGACATAGTTCTGGAAGGGAAAGGATGTTTACCTTTTCTTCCTCGCTTTTTATGATTAACTCTTTTATTTTCTTAACATTTTCTACTACATTTCCCAAAGATATCGGAAAATTCGCAGATTTTATTTTTATATTTCTTTTCATAATCAACCTCTTAATCTTATTTTACCATTATTTTACTAAAAAAGAGGACCCAATCGGGTCCACTTTTAAAAAATGATTTATAGGTTGTTGATTTCTTCGATTAGAGCTGGTAATACTTCGTGGAAGTCGCCTACTATACCGTAATCGCAGTGTTTGAAGAATGGTGCTGCTTCGTCGTTGTTTATAACTACAACTGTCTTAGCATCTTCAACACCTCTTAAGTGTTGGCCAGCGCCTGAGATTCCGATACCGATGTATAATTCACCTGTGAATTTTCTTCCTGTAACACCGATATATTTGTTAAGTGGTACATATTTTCTAACTTGAGCTGCTGGTCTTGAAGATCCAAGTACTGCACCAGTTGCTTCTGCAAGTTCTTTTGCAATAGATAGGTTTTGTTCTTCACCAAGTCCCATACCTACTGCAACAACTCTTTCAGCGCCATCAATTGGGCCTTCTATATCTACTGCATCTTTCTTAAGCTCAAACCCGTCAGCTACAAGTGCTGCCACTAATTTCTTAGCTGCTTCTTTTGGATCACCTGTGAAGATTTCTTTCTTTCTGCCATCTTCAACTGGAGCAGCTTTTGGAGCGGCTTTCTTAGCTTTTTTATCCTTTGGTAGGATGTAGCCTGCTATAACAAGCTTCATGATTTCGTTTGTACCTTCGTAGATTTGTGTAATCTTAGCATCTCTGTAGAATCTTTCTACGTCAGAACCTTTGATAAATCCTGATCCACCGTAAAGTTGTAGGGCTTCAGATGTTAATCTTTCAGCAAGGTCTGATGCGTAAAGTTTTGCCATAGCTGCGTCCTTACCATAACCTTTAACGTGTGCATCCTTTTTCTTAGCTGCATCGTAGATTAATAGTCTTGCTGCCTTAAGTTCAGTTGCCATTTGTGCAAGTGTAAAGGAGTTGTATTGGAAACGGCCAACTGCTTGTCCAAATTGGATTCTGTTCATTGAATAATCTAGTGCAGATTCGTAAGCACCTTGTGCTATACCAAGTCCTTGTGAAGCTATACCAATTCTACCACCGTCTAGGATCATCATAGCATATTTGAAACCTTTGTTAAGCTCACCAAGTAGGTTTTCTTTTGGAACCTTAACATTCTTAAAGTGTAATTCTGCAGTGATTGATGATCTGATACCTAATTTATCATATGGTTCAGAGAAGGTAAATCCTTCGAAGTCCTTATCAACGATAAACATTGAGATACCGTGGTTGCCCTTGCCTGGCTCTGTAACTGCTGTAACTAGGTATGTTTGAGCTGCTGGAGCGTTTGTGATAAAGATTTTCTTACCATTTAGTAGGTAGTGGTCACCCTTGTCTTCTGCTGTTGTTTCTGTGCCTGCTGAGTCAGAACCCGCGTTTTCTTCTGTAAGACCAAAACCACCGATATATGTTCCGTCAACAAGTGGTCTTAGGTATTTTTCTTTTTGCTCTTCAGTACCAAATTCATTGATACCCCAAGTACCTAAAGAAGTATGGGCAGAACAAATTACACCAACACCGCCGTCTACTCTAGATAATTCTTCAACAGCTATAGCGTAGTGTTCATTAGTTAGGCCAGCACCACCGTATTTTTCTTCAAATGGGATACCCATAAGACCCATTTGACCCATTTCTTTAACTATGTCTTCTGGGAATTCCTTAGTTTGGTCAAGGTGGAAAGCTATAGGTTTTACTTTTTCCTCCGCAAACTCTCTAACGACCTTTCTAAACTCTTCTAAATCTCTTGGTAAATTAAATGACATAATTTCTCCTTTATAAATATATTTTTCGTCTCTAATAATATGATACCCACTATCAATTAAATAAAACATTTTCCCAAAAATTTTTATTGATTTACTTTAAATGTTTATTTTAGGCTAATTAATGGTATAATTAGTCTAGATAAATATAAATATGTAAAGGAGAAAATATGCACAACATAATACAGGTACTAGATAACATATATTGGGTAGGTGTCAATGACCGTAGAATTCACAGATTTGAAAACATGTTTGAAGTTCCAAATGGAGTTTCTTATAACGCTTTTATAATAAGAGATGAGAAAAACGTCCTTATGGATTCTGTAGAAGGATCATTTACAAGACAATACCTTGAAAACGTTGAGGCAGCGCTAGAAGGCGAACAACTTGACTACATTATAGTTTCTCACATGGAGCCAGACCACTGCAGAAACATCGACTTCATCCTAAAAGAACATCCAAACTGTAAATTTGTAGGAAATGCTAAAACTCACAAATTCTTTGAACAATTCTACAATGACAATTATAGGGACAGGTATGTAGAAATCAAAGATGGTGACGAACTAAACATAGGTAAGAGAAATCTTAAATTCGTCTTTGCACCAATGGTACACTGGCCAGAAGTATTCATGACCTACGAAACAACAGAAGGTCTATTCTTCTCAGCAGACGCATTTGGAGCCTTCAATGCAATCGCTGGCAACATCGAAGCATCTAAAGTAATCCACAAAGGTGACTGGTTAGAACAAGCCAGACGTTACTATATAAATATAGTAGGAAAGCAAGGTAAGATGGTACAGAACCTATTTAAAAAGGTAGAAGGACTTCCAATCAATGCTATCTTCCCACTACACGGACCTGTATACAAAGACGCTGACTCAATCAACTTCATCCTTGAAAAATACGGCCACTGGGCTGGATTTACACCAGAAGAAAAAGGTGTAGTAATAGTATTTTCATCAATGTACGGCGGCACAGAACAAGCAAGCGACATCCTAGCAAGCTATCTTGCGGCAGAAGGCGTTGAAGATATCGTACTTTATGACGTATCTGACTGGGACTACTCATACCCAATCGCAGACTGCCACAGATTTAGCCACTCAGTATTTGCACCAATCAATTACAACGCTGGCTTATACTACAAGATGGATGCCTTCCTTAGAGAACTAGTAGGAACAGGATTCCAAAATAGAACAGTATCCTTCCTAAACAACTGGTCATGGGGCGGAAGATCTCTTGAAATCTCAAAAGAAATCCTAGAACCAACTAAATGCAAATACATCGGCGAAGATGTAAAAATCAACTCAGCTGTAAAGGAAAACAACCTAGAAGAACTAAAGGCTCTTGCAAAAGTAATTGCAGAAGACTACAAAAATACAGAAATTTAATAAAACAAAACACCTCTAGACGCTGGAGGTGTTTTTTTGCCTAAAAAATTTATTAAAAATATATTAAAAACCTTACATTCCCATTTACTAATATAAATAAAAAACCTTCTATTATGCAACAGATAAATATAAGATCATCTTATCAAAAGAAACCTGGTCAAATAATAAAACCAGGTCATAACAATTATTTTATTAAATAATTCAATATCAAGCATCCTAAATAGCAAATTTCTAAAAATAAAATCCCACAAAGTATCACAGACAAAACTAAAATCACTTATTATTTATATGTAAGCACAATTACTTATTTTGAGAATTATATTATCAAATTAGCCTAAGATTTTTTTAAGAAAATCAAAATTCTTTTTTGTGTAAGGCGGGTATTTTAGGAAATTGTCAAACTTACTTGCCCTTAGGATTGACTTCCTGTTTGAGAAATTCATAAAACCAAAATAGCCATGATAGCCACCCTGACCCGAATTGCCCACTCCCCCAAATTCTAGGTTAGAGTTTGAAACTTGCATCAGGGAATCATTTATAGCCCCATTTCCAAATTCCACTTCCCTAAGGATTTTATCTTCTACATTTTTATCCTGGGTGTAGGCATAAAATGCTAAAGGCTTTGGCAATCTCTTTATTTTTGCAAGAATCTCATCAAGATTATTATAGTAAATTATCGGAATAATGGGCCCAAAGATTTCCTCTCCCATAACAGGATCAATAAAGTCTACTTCATCCATAATAATTGGTGCAATTTTTAGCTTTTCTCTATCAAAACCTCCGCCATAAACCACTTTCTCCTCGTCAATTAATCCTAAGAGCCTATCGAAATGATTCTCATTTATAATTCTTGGAAGGTCTTTATTTTCAATTGGATTTTCTCCGTAAAAATTATTTAAATTTCTCTTTAATTCTAAAATCAAATCGTCTTTTACACTTCTATCTACAATTAGAAAGTCTGGTGCAATGCAGGTTTGACCAGCGTTTACAGTTTTGGCCCAGGCAATTTTCTTAGCTGCCATTTTTATATCAGCAGTCTTTTCCACAAGACATGGACTTTTCCCGCCAAGCTCCAAAGTAAGCTTGGTAAGATTATTAGCCTGGCTTTTCATAATTTTCTTGGCAACACCAGGCCCTCCCGTGTAGAAAACGTGGTCGTACTTTTTTCTAAGCAGGTCATCGTAATCAAGCTTTTCATTATCAAGGTGGATAATATATTCATCCCTAAAATTATCCATGATTATCTTTGAGATTATTTCACTAGTTGCTTTTGACTTTGAGCTTGATTTAAGAATCACAGTATTACCAGCTGCGATCGCCCCAACAAGAGGTCCCAAACTCAAATTAAAAGGATAGTTCCATGGGGAAATTATGAGGGTAACTCCAAGTGGTTCGTAGAGATAAAAACTCTTTGCAGGAAAGGTCGTAAGAGACTTTCTAACTCTTTTTTTCTTCATCCACTTTTTGAGATTTTTCTTGGCAAATTTAATTTCTCCAAGAACAAAGTGGTATTCAGTAACGAAGGATTCAAATTTGCTCTTTCTCAAGTCCTTTTCTAAAGCAGCAAGAATTTTCTCTTCATTATCCCTAACTGCATTTTCAAGCTTTTCTAATTGCCTCTTCCTAAATTCATATGATTTTGTATTATTCCCAAGAAAAAATTCCTTTTGATTTTTGATAATTTGATCAAGATCCATATCAATCGCCTCCTCATATTAAACCGGCTATCAATTATAAATAGAAAATTTAATAAAAATGTCCCCTTATTTAATCCTTTAAAATATCTTTCTCCATCCTAAAACAAATATCTACCATGCCTAAACTCACAGGAATGAATATTATAAATAAGCCTATTAGAGGGTCAAATAGGTTAAAGACTTGCCCTAATATCATTGTAAAAAATGTGAGAACTATGCCAAATATTCCAAGCCTTATACTAGACCTGTGCCAATAAGCATTTCCATTTTGCCAATTTGATTCGCTTTTAACAAGTCTTGGGATAAGGTAATGAGAAAAACCCACATACTTATATGAAGCTAAGCTTCCACCCCCACTTCTAATTTCTTTCCTAATTTCCTCTGGTGGATATGGTTTAGGATTTTTTAGTGGCTTGTTATTTACGATAATGATTAAAATATATATGCCTAAAAATATTAGATGTAATTTACTAAACATAAAGGCCTCCAATAATTATTATCTTTTATTCTTTGAATGAATTTTTTCTGCTACTTGCATGGTTTTATTAAGGCAATATCTATTTTATCTCCTTGAGTAGACAGACTTCCTATCTGACTAAGCTCAGTATTTATAATTTGTTTTTCTACCTATTTATTCAATCTTGTTAGGAAATGTAGTGTAAAACTTTGCCAAATAACTAGAATTTCACTAAACGCTACGACTTAGAGAGAAAAGCTCTCGCATGGAGAAGCCTTTGGCCTCCGCTAGATTGTTATTATTACATGGAGTTTTGATAATACATGCATAAGAAAATATTAATCATAATTATGGCCAATGTATGACAAGCGCCTTGTTTTGAGTATTACTTGGGTCTTTCCAGACTCAACAAGCTCAAGGGAATGCCTTCTCATAATTGAGTTTGACAAAGTAATCTTGATTTACATTTGTAAATATTAGATTGCCTTATTACACCAATTAGCCAGACCTATCTTAATAGCTTACTTTGGGTAGTCGCATAGGTTTTTCAATTCCCCAGAAAAGCAAAAATGACCCAGGACAG
>JBHWRC010000078.1:0-4020 GCA_043426375.1 Anaerococcus sp. | reverse complement strand
CCAAAATTTGCTTTATAAAGACAAAGAAGGGATAAAAGGCGTGGATAATCCCCTTTATCTCAAAAAACCTGTACTTATCCCCTAGTTTTTTCCCGATTAGGGGAAGTTTTCTAATCCCATAAACCATCAAGTTAAAAGATTCGGTAAGGGCAATTTTTTCAGCCAGGATGTAGGTCCTTAAATCTCTATTCATGGATTTCTCCCAAGTTTTCTTTATTGCCTGCTAAGATTGATATTAACTTATCCTCAAAATCAGGATCAGCCAGGTAAGAATCATCAAGGCCTGATAATTTCTTTTCTGATAATAAAACAATCTTATCGCAAATATCCTTAGCAAGCTGGAGAATATGGGTTGAAAAAATCATGATGTGGTCCTTGTGGATTTGTCTGATAATTTTTTTCATCTGTAAGGATACAACCACGTCAAGGCTTGTAAGAGGCTCATCCATAAGGATTATCCTAGGTTTTAGGATAAGAAACATAAGCATTTGGATTTTGTTTTTCATACCTGTCGAATAGGACTGGATTAGCCTGTGGCTGTCTTCCTCATCGAAATCAACCAGGTCCAAATAATAATCAATGCCTTTTAAATCCTTGATATTTTCCTTATTGGCATCTATAAAAAACCTGATAAACTCATAGCCAGTTAGAAATTTAGGAAGATCAGGCTCTGCCACCATCATAAAAACATCGTCAAAAGACACAGGAGACTTTGACCCTCCATCTTCTATGTAAATCTCTCCGGAATCTTTTTTTATAGCCTCTGTAATCAGCCTAAAAAGCGTAGTCTTACCAGCACCATTTCGTCCAAGAAGTGCATAAACTGTGCCCTTTTCAAAATTATATGAAGCATCACTTAATACTAGCTTGTCATCAAAAGACTTTGATAAATTTTCTATAACTAATTTCATATTTTCCCTCATTATTGTTTTATTTATAACTAATTATTTATATTTTACCTGTTTCTGGTAAAGAAAAAAATTTTAAAAATCATATAAAAACTCTTCCTTTATGTTAGTATCGCATTCATAAGATTTCTCCTCCCTACGATAGTCGAAACGGCGCAGCGATTGGCATCTTCGAAAAACACCACGGTGCCGTCCCGACAGAAGGAGCCTAGCGACTGACGAGGGACCTTACATAATCAGGATTCTCTCATATATGAAATTCTTACTCCATGAAAAACATCTAAAATATTAAAAATAAATTTGACATTGTATTAATCTCATAGTACATTTGTATTAAGATAATAATACAACGATACAAAGAAAGGAGCTTTGTATGGATTTTGATAACAATCGTCCTATATACATCCAGCTTGTAGAAGATTTCAAAATCAAAATATCCACAGGAAAGTGGCAGGCCGGAGATAAGATCGATTCAGTTAGAAATCTAGCCACAACCTACAAGGTCAACCCAAATACCATCCAAAGAGCTCTCACCGAGCTTGAAAGAGAAGGTCTTTGCGAGAGTAGGAGGACCATTGGCAGGTTTGTTACAGAAGATAAGGAGAAGATAAAATCCCTATCAAATAGAGCTTTTGAAAGCTTTGCAGATGATTTTATAGCGGGCATGGAATCTCTAAAAATCAAAAAAGAAGACGCTCTGGAAGAGCTTACAAATTATTGGGAGGAATTATGATAGAAATAAAAAACTTATCCGTAAAGTACGGCGGCAGGAATGTCCTAGAGGATATGAACCTAAACTTAGAAAAAGGCAAGATAATTGGCCTTGTTGGAGAAAATGGATCAGGCAAGTCTACCCTAATGCGTATCCTAACTGGTCTTGAGAGAAATTATAAGGGAGATGTCACAATAGATGGAAACAAGCCAGGTGGCCATACAAACACCCTAATCTCCTACCAGCCAGACCACCTAGCCTTTGACGACTCTATGACCATAATCGATATAGGAAATATTTACGAAAAGTTTTATGATGATTTCGATGCAGAAAGATATTACAAGCTTATTGATTCATTTTCTATAAAAAGAAATCTTAAAATCAAAGAATGCTCAAAGGGAATGAAAGATAAGGTACAAATTGCGGCAAGCCTATCAAGGAGAACGAGAATCTATCTCCTAGATGAGCCAATGACAGGCATTGACCCAAAGGCAAGGCAGGAAGTCCTAGATACCATCATAGGAAACTTTGACTACGAAGGCATCCTCCTAATCTCAACCCACCTAATTAGCCAGATAGAAAATATCCTAGACGAAATCGTAATAATAAAAAACGGCAAAATCCTTGCCCATAAGGGTGTAGATGCCATAAGAGAAGAAGAAAAAATAAGCGTAGAAGAATACTTCAAGGAGGTATTGTAATGGGAAAATTATTTACACAAATATTCAAAGAAGACATCAAAAAAGTACTAGCTTGGATGCTATCTCCCCTCCTAGTTACTGTTGGTGGATCATTTCTTTACAAAACAACTAGCTTCCAGCCCCTAGGCCTAATAATTTTTATAAGTATGTCCATAATGACCTTTGCCCCACTCATCTCTTTAGCAAGTCTTGCTGGAAATGACGACTCTAGATTTTATGGCAAAAAGGCCTCCTTCTATACGGCGCTCCCATTTACACCAAGCCAAGTCACAGGGGCAAGACTCATAAACTATATAGTAATGGGACTTGTAATAGGGATATTTAGTTTCTTTAATATCCTACTATTTAGCCTAACAGGAGGCACAGACCTAGCACCACTTGAAATAATAAAATTTATATTTAGAACGATTGACTTAAAACTAGTCATAATCATGTTAAAAGCAGCCTTGATTCTTGACTTGTTTTACGCAATATTCGCCCAAACTATAATGGCAGCAAGCACCCTCGGATCAGCAAGGCCTTTTAACAAAATAGGAAAGGCAGCCAAACCTGCAATCTTTGTCCTACTTTTCCTAATCCAATCTTTTGCATACTCCAAAACAATAGCCGGCATTGGCAATTCTGGAATAATAGAATTTGAAGAATACAGAAAAACTATAGGCACAGGATACATCAATATCCTAGACTTAAACTGGCCATCCTTAGGCCTTGTAGTCCTAATACTTGGAGTCTTTGTCCTAATATATTTCGCCCTAATAAGCTACTTCCACAAAGGGAAAATCTCAGTAGAATAAGGAGGGGAAAATGTTTAAAAAAATACTAATCGCCATAGTTTCAATAATAATCGGAGCCTTTGCCTTCATACAATTTCTAACCATGCCCACACCAAGCTTTATGAGAAATAAAGAAGTTGACGGGGTCAAAATTGAAGCAAAAATCTCAAACGATGATAGAAGTCCAATCATAAGGACCTTTGCCAAAGAAGAATTCGAAAACTTTGACGAAGGTAAAATTCTAGATATCTACGATGACGTAGCTGGCAGGATAGAAGGCGACCTACCTCGTATCCACCTATTAAATGATAATAAAATCTATGTATCTTTCTACAAGGACGGACAAAAGATTGAACCAGAAAAGACAAGGCTTAAAATCACCGCCCACGCAGACCACTATAACGATCCTGTGAAGAAACGAAAAATAGAAGGCGAGCTCAGCAAGGATGCTGACAAAACATACAGCTTCGCCACAAAAAGATACTCCACCCAATACCAAAAATATTTCATAGAGTATCTAAGATTTGAAATAAGCTACACAATCGAAGGAAAAGACTACTTATCAGTCTTCGCCACCTTCCAAGACAACGCCAAAGAAGGCACAGACTTCTTCGAAAACGAAGACCTCAATCCACCAATCCCACCAGAAGATGATTGATAATTAAATATAAAAAACAAAAAGATGTTATATGTACGCAAAGTATATAAATAATTATGGTATGGATGTCTTGTAATACTCAGCTTGAGGTCATATTATCCCGAACTTATCTCGGATGTATGACCCTTCGAATATCCTGGTCCTGAATTTGTGAGGTCTCTCGTCGGCCTGACGGCCTCTGTCGAGACGGCGCCGTAGTGTTTTCCGAAGACGAACACCCATGCGCCATCTCGATGGAAGGAGCGAAGCGACTGACGAGAGATCTTAT
>JBHWRC010000077.1:0-4132 GCA_043426375.1 Anaerococcus sp. | reverse complement strand
GGTTTTTGCTTTTATATTTAGTTTGGCTTCTTCGCCTGGTGTTGATAGGTCGTAGCCTTCGTCTGTTTTGATTTTGTTTGTGAATTTTTCTGTTACATTTACAGCTGGGCTTTCTGCGAAGGCCTTGATGTCGCCGTCGTAGTCGTTTGTATCTACTACTATTATGCCGCTTACTGTTTCTAGGTCTATTTCTTTTGTTTCTTTTATATTGTATATTCTAATTGATCCAGACCTTGAGTTTGCAATTATTTTATCACTTTCTAGGCCATCTACTCTGATATTGCCCGAAACATTGTCTACTTCTACCAATTCACCCTTCATACTTGAAAGATAAATTGCTCCGGATACATTGTCTATTCTTAGTCTTCCATCTACATTTTTGATGTCGATTTTTCCATTTACATTGTCTATATCTACACCAGATTTTGAGTTTATTAAGATAATCTTACCATTTACAGAATCGATACTTAGCTCTCTAAAGTCTGTATCAGCTATTTCTACCCTAGCATTTACTGTATTTATATTTAGCTTTTCGTAATAATCTTTGCCTACTTGGACCCTTAGTTTTACGCTTGCTCCAAGGTTTTTGTAGTCAGGGTTTTCATCTATATCTAGGACATTGTCTCTGATTTCTACATTGATATAGTCTTCTAGGTTGGCTTTTTTAGAAAATACGTCAGTTGAGATAATTATCCCTTCTTCTGTCCCTTTTTCTACGTAGATTTCCCCGTTTATTAGGTCTATATTTATCTCGTCGATCTCATCATCCACCCTTATATCCTTGTGGCTGTTGATTTCGCCCTTTAGGTTGAAATTGTTGATATCAAAGGCTTGGTCTAGGTCAATTGCAGATATAGCTTCAGTTGCCTTTTTGATTATAGAATCAACTGTCGATCCTATCCTTCCTGTAAAGTCATTTTCTCTTGATTTTTTTTCACCGATTGCGCTAAGGAGGTCACTTGCTTCTTCGACTGTGATCTTGCCTTCCTTAAGCATGTTTAAGATTATTTGTTTTTCTTCAGTCATTGTTTATCTCCTCCAATAATTGTTTGGCTCTTTCTGGTGTGATTTCGCCATTATCTAACATATTTAGGATATCTATCCTGTGAGTTTTTTTGTCTACCTTGCCGCCAAGTTTGCTTACAATTTTATCTATCCTATTTCTAACTGTAGGATAAGAAATGCCTATTTCTTCGCCTACATCTTTGATTGAGCCTCTTTTTTGTAGGAAAAGCTCGATAAACTCCTTATCTTCAGCATCTAATCTAGAAAATGAGTCAACCTCAAACTCTCCATGTACTTCTGTAAAACAAGAATTGCATCTATATGAAGTGATTACCATGTGGTCACCACAATTTGGACATTTATTAATCATTTCTACCTCCCTTTTGATTAAACTATACTATCCACCTTGATATTTGTAAAGTGAGTATTGAATATTTTAAGTTTTTGTTTTAAATACTTTAATATATGAATTTCACTTTTAATTATCCCACAAAAAAAGACCAGGATTCTGGTCTTAAATATATTCTTTGTCCCAATATGATTTGAGGGTTCTTGATAGCCAAATGATGGTATTTATCATAAAGCCTGCTCCAAAAATCATTTGGAAAATATAGGCAAAAACGTATAAGTCTTTGTTGTTTGTGTATTTTTGGAAAAGTCCTGTCACTATTAGTATCAAGAAAAACCCTAAGATCCATTTGCAGCTCATCTTTAGATTTTCCTTAAAGTCTGTGTAGGCGAATTTTTTATGCTTGTATTTTTTGCCAAAATTATCACGGCGGACCTTGTACTCTTCTCTTATCTTAGGGTCGGCGTTTTTTATAAAGGCCGAATAGTAGTGGTCCATATCAGCGACTTTGTTTGTGTATTTGCGGAGCTTTGCTCCTTCTTCTTGACTAAATTCTTTTAGCAAAATAGCCTTGGTGATATTAGCTTTGGAATCATAAGAAATGCGTTTACTTCTTAGGTTTCTAAGACCTTCTAGGTCTTTCGTCTCATCTATTAGATAAAGAGTTTTAGCCTCGTAGACCTTTTTGCCTTTTAGGTAAATCATAATTATCGCAAGGCTAATTCCTACTATGGCAATTTGTGAAATTATCATGGCTGAATCACCCATGACATCAACACTTACCAAAAAATAATTTACTAAAAGTGGTGGGAAGATAAAAAGTAGCATTAGCCCTATTAATTTAATTACCGATCTCATTATTAATCGTCCTTTCGTAAAGGTCAACCAGCCTCTTGCCTGTTTTCTCGATTGATTTCTCTTTGGCCTTGGCATAGGCTTTTTCAGTCAAATCGGGAAGGTCAGCTTCGACAATCCCCTTTATTTTTCTCTCAAAATCTTCTAGTGTCTTACCCTTGTAGATATTTTCTCCATCGATAAAACCATCTTCAAAAATTTCTATATCCCTAATTAGGATTTTGGCCTTAGTTGCTAGGGCTTCTAAGAGGACTATGCCCTCTGTTTCTTCGTGGGTCAAAAACACATACAAGTCCGAAGCCGAGTAGGCCTGTCTGATCGCTTCACTATCCACATAGCCTGGTGTGTGGAAATTATCCGGACTATTTTCGATTTCTTTTTTTATATCAGGGCTCATCAGAGCCTTATCGAGCTTGCCAAACCAGATAAATTCGTACTGGGGCATTTTTCTAGCTAAGTTTATAAAATCGTCAATGCCCTTTCTTTTTATAGGAAGGCCCACAGAAATTATTGTCTTTTTCTTAGGGTCTAGCTTATATTTTTGGTAGAAGTTTTTTCTGTCATCTTTTTTCCCTTGCCAAAAGTCTAAATCTACCCCATTTGACACAACCTCTATGGGACGGTCTAGGCCATAGGTCTCCAAAATATTTTTAGAATAGTTTGTTGGAGTTAGGATTAAATCTCCCTTTTTGTAGGCATGGATTAACCATTTCTTAAATAGAGGTGCTATTTTATTAGAAAATATAAAGGAATCTTTGAAATCCTCCATGGTTGAGTGGCCGTGGTAGATGACTTTTTTGCCAAGCCTTTTAGCCTTTTGGGCAAAGATAACAGAGCCTGGAAGTATTGTATTAATATGGACCAGGTCGAAATCGTCCTTCTCATCCAGTGTAAAATCACAACCGGCAAGCTTAAGGGCCTTAATCTGATGGTCAATTGCCTTGCCTACGCCTGATTCTTTCACTGTGTCATAGTCTTTTGAATATACTAATACTTTCACGCTCATAATCCTCTATTGCTTGCTTGTAGGAAGCTAGGCACTTTTCACCAAAACCCTCCTTTGAGAAGTGCTCTTGGGCATAAGACCTTGCATTTGCCTCTAAAAGCTCCTTAGTTTCCCTATCGGAAAATACCCTGTCCACAAATTTCTCAAATCCTTGAAAGTCTACGTATTTAAAACCATTGAAACCATTTTTGATTACCCCGTCAAGGACAGAATCGTCCCTGCAAAGGGCAATAGTCCCATTAGCAAGGGCTTCATAGTATGTAAGACCCTGGGTTTCTGATGTGGATGCTGTTGTGAAAATATCTGCCGCCTGGTAATAGCGGTTAACAGAATTTGCATCGACCATGCCGGTAAATACCACTTCCTTGCTGATTTTATCTGCATCTTCCTTAAGAGTTTTTAGGTAAGGGCCCCCACCAACTATGAAAAGCTTGATAGAATCATCCTTAAGCCTATCGTAATAGGCCATAATTTCCTGAATATTTTTCTCAGCCCCAAGCCTGCCTAGGTACAAAAGAACCTTGGCATCCTCGTCAATTCCCAAAGATTTCCTCAAAAGTTTCTTGTCATAAAGCTCTGGAATATTGATCCCTGTAGGGATAATGTCAATCATTCCATCATAAATCCCATAAGTCAGAAGGAGTTTTTTGGTCTTATAGGTTGGGACAATTATCCTATCACAGAAGCTTGCAAAAGTCTTACTAACTACAGAAACAAGCTTTTTACCCGCTCTTTTAGACGGGATAAAATAATGAGTGTAGTCTTCATAAACCGTATGATAGGTGTGGACTACTGGAATATCAATATCTGATGCGATTCTTTTTGCCATAATAAAGGTCGAAAATTCGCACTGGGAATGGATGACATCAGGTGCCCATTCCTTTATCTCCTTAAGATGGCTTGCCGCCAAAAGGTTT
>JBHWRC010000076.1:0-7974 GCA_043426375.1 Anaerococcus sp. | reverse complement strand
GGATTTAGGGAATTTATGGTTTGAGGAATAAAAAATATTTCCTTACCCCTTACTTTTTCTAAGACTTTCTCATCAAGGACTTTTCCCTTATATAACACTTCGCCTTCATAAAAACCATTGTAAGGAAGAAGACCTAAGATTGCGTGAACAAGCAAGCTTTTTCCAGAACCACTTGCCCCAAAGATTGCCATTATCTCACCTTCTCTTAGTTCTAAGTTTAAATCTCTTACTACATTTAGTTTTCTTCTCTTTAGTCCCTTTTCGTATTGATAAAAAGAAATATTTAAATTTTTGATCTCTAATATATTCATAAAATCACCTGTGATAAGAATATGGGTCTATTAGATTACCCAAATTCTCCCCTAATAAATTTATAGCGTAGACTACAAGGCAAAGAAGAAGTCCCGGGAAAAAGGCCAGATACCAATGGCCTTGAAGGAGGTATTTCATCGATTCTGACAATATTATTCCTATGGATGGGGTCGATAAAGAAAGGCCAAAACCCAAAAAACTTATAGCCGATTCATGTAAAATCGCATGGGGAAATAAGAGTATTAGCCCTACAATCATTTGGCCTGCTATGTGGGGTAGGATATGGTTCGTAAAGATATAAAGTTTGGATTTACCCATAGTCCTAGATATCTTTATATAATTTTCATTCTTAAGTTCTAAAATCTCTCCCCTAAGAAGTCTAGTTAACCCTGTCCAGTGGGTAAGGGCAATTCCCAAAACTACCCCACCAGCTCCCCTGCCTGTTGCTACTGATATCAAAATCAAAAGCATCATGTGGGGAATTGATAGAAATATGTCTATCAAAAAATTAACTGCCTTATCTATTCTTTTGTTGCCTACAGTCAAGAGTAGGGAGAAAACAAGGGCTATAAGTAGGGATGAGAAGCTTCCTATCATACCGATTGTAAGTGAATTTGAAAGACCTTTTATAGTCCTAAGCGCCATATCCCTTCCATTTGCATCTGTCCCAAAGATGTGGATTTTGCTTGGTGCCTGTAATTTATTTGCGAAACTGGCTGCTAGGTCATTATCATTTACCATCGCACCTCTTATATAGATGAAGGATAAAAAGACTAGACAGATGAAAATAATTAGAATTGTCTTTTTCCTTAGGCTCAGGCCCTTTTCCTCGACTATTTCGCTATTAGATTTGACTAAATTTTTGGTGTATAGATTATTTTCTAGTTTCATCTTGTCTCCTCAATCTCGGATCAATCACAAGGTAAAGCAGGTCGCAAATCCTGTTTCCTACATATACAAAGATAGCAGAAAATAGGACCAAACCCAGAAGTAAAGGCGCATCGCCCCTAAGTCCTGCTTCTACAGTTAGCCCTCCTATACCTGGATAGTTGAAGACATTTTCAACAAGAATCGTCCCCGAAAAAAGTTCGGAAAACGATGTAAATAGTATAGAAAGACCTGGTAGGATTAGGTTTTTTATTGCAAATTTATTTACTATCTTAATCTCTTCCATCCCCCTTGCCTTGGCATAGAGGACATAGTCAGAATTTAGGATATCAATTACCTTAGACCTTGTGTGAAGAATTAGGTTTGAGACTCCAACCAAGACTAAAGTCAGGCAAGGTAAGGCCATGTGGCGCAAAGAGTCTATAAATCTTATATCCTCTTTCAAAACACCCACAGGAGAACCCATTGATGATGGGAATATTTTAAGCTTTAGAGAAAATACAATTATAAGTAAGATTCCCACCCAAAAGCTAGGAGTAGATGCAAATATTATGGCGTAGGCCTTTATTATCTTATCTTTTATCTTGCCGAAATTTTTACCTGCAATAATTCCCAGTCCGATTCCTAAGATTCCTTGGAGAATCCAGGTTGTCATCATAAGTAAAATCGACCTTGAAAAACCTTCTTTGATTATGGCTATTACTTCTCTGCCATAGATATTAGATATGCCAAGGTCACCCCTAAAAAGGTGCTTAAGCCAGGATATATATCTGATGAAAAGTGGCTGGTCTAGGCCCCACTGCCTTATTAGTTCTTCTTTCTTAATAGGACTTAGGCCTATAGACTTAGCTCTCGCAAAACTCGCTATTGGATCTATAGGCGATAAGTCAAGGAGAAGGAAGGATATAAAGCTTACCGATAGTATTAAGAGAAGAAAAAGAAATAATTCTTTTAATATACTCTTAAGCATCTTATTGCCACTTCCAATTTGCGATTGAATCTATAATTGTAAAGCGAGAGCTGTGTGGTTCAATTTTTGTCTTGCCAATTTCAAGGCCGTCTCTTACCATGTAGACGTGGTTTTCATTTACTAGCCATACCCATGGAGCATCGCCTAGGTGAGAAAATCCTGTTTCCCCATCCCATTGGGCTTTTTTGAAATTATCATAGAAGTCTTCTAGGTTGTCTGCTGACAAGCCCTTATCGAAATATTCGTCCACTTTTTCATTTGAGTAGAAGTTTGTATTATAGAAGTCATAGCCTCTGTTTTTGCTTTCGTATGAATAATACATATCGAGTGGATCATAGCCGCCCCAACCAAATAGGACTGCTTGGTCGTACATATGAGGCATTACATAATCCCAGTCGCCGTACTTGCTTTCCACTTCAATACCGATCTCTCGAGCCTTTTCTGCAAAGTATACTGCAAGATTTTCCCTGTCTTGGTAGGCATAATAAAGGTCAAATTTAGCTCTGATGCCATCTTTCTCTCGGATACCATCAGCGCCCTCAATCCAACCTGCATCATCAAGGATTTTTTTGGCTCCTTCTATATCGCCGTCTGCGATTTCTGCTGTCTCTTCGTTATACCATGGAAGACCGTCTGCTATTGATGTAGCCTTGGTCCCCTCACCATTTAACACGTCTCTTATGATTTCGTCCCTATCCATGGCTATGTTTAGGGCTTTTCTAATTGCAATATCACTTGTCACGTCATTACCAATTGGGGATCCTGGCATGATTGTATTTTCATCAGTAACTTCGCCAGTATTTGGCACATATGGAAGTGATATTCCCCTGTTGTCTATTGTTTGTACAGACATTGGGCTGAAGCCTTCAATTTCCATATCCTTAGCTGTGTAAGGAACCCTTATCAAATCACAAATTCCTTCTTTAGCTGTTGCTAACGCTTGGTTGTCATCTTTAAAAAATAAGAAAGTTACTTTTTTAAACGGAATCTCATCTCCATGGTAATTTTCATTTGGTTTAACAATCATTTCTTGGCCTTTCTTCCATTCTACAAGCTCAAAAGGACCGCTTGAAACTGGGTTTTGGCCGTAGTCGTCGCTATAGGCATCTTTTGAAACAATGCCAAGGGAAGCAAGGGTTGAAGTAAAGGAAATATCAGGCCTATCTAGGATAAGTTCCACAGTTTTTTCGTCAATATCCTTTGCTTCCTTAAATCTCTCGAGGTTGATACCTGCAGCTGCTTCATTTTTGGCAGTATTATAGGTAAAAGCAACGTCTTCTGCAGTCAAAGTCTTTCCGTCAGCAAATTTAAGACCATCTTTTAGTTTTACTGTATAAGTCTTTTTATTTTCTGATAACTCATAAGATTCTGCCAAGTCTTCTACTATATGAAGGTCTAGGTCACGTTTTAGAAGAGCCGAATGAAAGATATTTGATTGGGAATGGGAGGATTCAAAAATTGGGTTAAAACCTTTTTCTGGCTCAAAGCCCACACCTAGGACAAGTTCGTCTTTTGGTCTTTCTTCTGGTTTTGCTACTCCTTCACTTGTCGAAGCTTTTTTTGACACATTATCCTTTGTGCTTTCTTTCTCATTAGAACCGCTGCCACATGCTGATAGGGCAAGAACTAGGGCCATTAGGCCAAAAACTTTTTTAATCTTATTTTTCATAATATCTCCTTTTATTTTTATTACAAATTTACAAATCAAGCCCACAAAAAAAGGCACACTATCCCCGCTTTCGAGGATGGTGTACCTTCATAGTACGATTTGAAAAAAAGACTTAAAATTATGTAGGCCCACTTCTGTGGGAAATTCTACTTCTTGTAGATTTTACTTTTAAGCTTCTATATGCTTTTCAAGCTCTAAAAGAGCCAGACTTATTAACTTTTTCATAGAGTAGTCATTTACACCTACAATTACATTGTCATCGTGGAGAAATGGAATCAAGATTCTTTTTGCCCTTGATGTAGAAACGGCTTCTGCCATACTAGCTGTAATTTCTCCGCACATTGAGTTTGTAAGTAGGATTCCAATAGGTCCTATAATTATATCTACCATCTGAGAGTTTACAATAAGAGCATTTTCTCCTGTGCCTGCACGAGTCGCACCTGCCTTAAGCATGGCGCTTGTGGCGTGGGAATTTGTCCCTACACAAGTTATATCGATATCTTTATATTTTTCTCTGATGGAATGGACAAGCTCTCTTCCAAGCCCACCGCCTTGGGCATCAATTACTAAAATCTTCATACTAACCTCTCAAATTCCTTGTCACTATTATAACATAAAAATATTATTTCTTAAAATAATTTCAGCCTTATAAATTAAGGACATTATTTAAAGCATTCTTGCCCCTATAAATTTGTGTATAGAAAAAGGACCTCACAGGTCCCCTTCAAATAGAAAAGAATAAGTTAGTCCTAGTTTTCTAAAGGGAAAACTATAAGGAATTAATAATGAAAAACCTAGCTATTTGATAGCTGATTATATTATAACATATTTTTCACTTTATGCAAACTATTTCACAAATTTATTCTTTCCTTTGTTTTTCAACACTTTATCTCAACATTGTCGTTTTCCTTACTCTTCATTAGATATTTTATCCACATCCTCGCTTTTCCCAATAAGGACAATGAGGTCATTTTTCTCGATAAGGGTAGTTGGATTTGGGTTTATAAGAGTTTTGCCATCCCTTTCAAAAGCAACTACGTTCAAATTGTATTCCTTTCTAAAATCAAGCTCCATAAGATTTTTACCAACCCAAGCTTGGTGGACCCTGATTTCTGCAAGGGAAAATTCACTAGAAAATTCTATAAACTCTAATAAATTTGATCCAGATATGACTCTGGCAAGTCTCTCACCACTTTCAAGTTCTGGGAAAATTATCTTATCAGCACCGATTTTTTGCAATATCCTTGCGTGGGTAATATTTGTAGCCTTGGCAATAACAGTAGCAATTCCTGCATCCTTGCATAACAAAGTAGCTTCGATTGAAGCTTCAATATTAGATCCCGTTGCTATAACCGCTATGTCAAAGTTGTTTATCCCAAGCTCCCTCATAGTTTCTTCGTCTGTCATATCAGCCTGGGCAGTGTAAGTCACTTGGTCTGCAAGCTTTTGGACCTTTGTATAGTCCCTATCTACAGCCATTACCTCTACACCTTTTTCAAATAATTTACGAGCCAGGGCAGACCCAAACCTGCCCAGACCTAATACCAATACATTTTTATCTCTCATTTTTTCTCCTTAACCTATACTAACAAAACTTTCTGGAAACCTAATTAAGCTCTTCCTTGCTTTCATACCAAAAGCAAATGCCATGGTCATTGGACCTAGGCGGCCTAGGTACATACAAAGAGTAATCAAGATTTTGCCATGCCTAGTAAGGCCCGCTGTTATTCCCTTGCTTGCCCCAACTGTGGCTAGTGCCGAAACTGTTTCGTATAAAATATCCACAAGGCCAGCATTTTCTGTAATGGTAAGTACAAAACTTACCGACAAGATAATACCAAAGGATACCAAAAAGATCGCAAGGGCCTTTCTAATAACTTCTATCCCGATGTGTCTGCCAAAAACCACCGGCTCATTTTCTCCTCTAATAACAGCTGCTGTTGATAAAATTAGGACTCCTAGTGTTGTAGTCTTAATCCCTCCTGCAGTCGATCCAGGGCTACCTCCTACAAACATAAGGCCCATAAGCATAAGGGCTGTGGAATCCTTGATTTTAGACAAATCTACAGAATAAAATCCTGCTGTCCTTGCAACTACAGATTGGAAGAAGGATTCGAGTAGGGATCCCTTTAGGCTTTCACCTTGCAAAACTCCTCCAGATTTTTCTAGGATATAAAACACTATAGTTCCCAAAAATAGTAGGATAGCTGTCATCATAAGGACAAGTTTTGAATGGGTCGAAATCTTTTTAAATGACCTTCTTCTAAAAAGTTCGCTTGTAACCACAAAGCCCAGACCACCTACAACTACAAGAAAAGACAGGGTGAAATTTATTAGAGCATCGTCCCTAAAAGGATAAATAGAGTCTCCCAAAATATCAAAACCTGCATTACAAAAGGCAGAGATCGAGTGGAAGATAGAAATCCAAACCCCATCTAAAAGCCCATAAAGAGGTACAAATCTAATTGATAATAGGATTGCACCTAAGATTTCTGTTCCAAAAGTAAAAATAAGTACATATTTAAATAAGACAATCATCCCTTCAAGGCTTTCCACATTGAGCTGCTCTTTGAGGATCTGCCTTGACTTCATTCCGATTTTTTTGCCAAGAATTAGGGGAATGATTGAGGCTAGGCTCATAACCCCAAGCCCACCTATCTGAATTAAAATAATAATTAGGATATGGCCGTAAGTGTTCCAATGTTCGAGAGTATTAACAGGAGTAAGACCTGTTACACAAGATGCGCTTGCAGCCACAAAAAATGCGTCAATTAAATCTGTCGCTTGGCCAGACTTAGTGAAAAATGGTAAGGATAATAAAATCCCACCGATACTAATAAGAATAGCAAAGCCCAAACTTAAAACGAGGGGCGGATTTAGGCTAATCTTATCGTAAATTTTGTTGATAAAATTTTTATTCATAACATCTCCTATAGGTTCATTTTACCCATAGACTGACTCTACCACCACTTAGAACGAGGTCAAAGCCTAAGATAAAATGTTTGTAAAATCTTTAAAGGATAATTTATCAAAGAAATATAAACTGTATAATGATATAAAAGGAGAATTTATGAAAAAGATACTTATAAGCTTATTTCTTGTTTTAGGAATCGTCTTCCCTTCAAAGGTAAGAGCAGATGAATTTAGGGAAATAAATATTGAAGCTAATATCGACAAGAAAGGCATAGGCCACGTCGAGGAAATTTGGGAAATTAACGAAAATGACACAGATTATACAGAAAGATATAAATTAATCGAAAACCTAAGAGGCCTTAAAATCGAAGACTTTAAGCTTGAAGCCTTTGGAAAGACATTTGACATAATAGATCCTTGGGATACGGACAAATCTTTTGAAGAAAAAGCCTATAAAGCAGGGATGATAAAAAGAGGCGACGACGAAGTAGAACTTTGCTGGGGCATAAGTGAATATAACGATAATACTTACAAATTATCCTACACCATAAATCCCCTAGCGATCGGCCTAACAGATTCTGATATGGTATTTTTTAACTTTGTGGGCGAAAATTTTGATCCAATGCCAGAGTCAGTAAATATCAAAATCAAGGGATACAAGCCATTTACTGATATAAAACTTTGGGGCTTTGGTCTTGAAGGGTCAATCGGAAATGAAAATGGCGAAATAATCCTAAAATCAACCGGAGATATAAATTATGCCACGGTTATGGTTAAGTTTCCAAAGGGTACATTTGCCACATCATACAAGGAAGATAAATCTTTTGAAGACTATGCTCAAAAAGCCGTAAAAGGCTCAAAGTGGGAAGAAAACGAAGGAAAAGCCTACAAAATCCCTCTGCCAGCCTGGGCAAAAACCCTAATCGGATTAGGATTTGCAGTTGGCCTCTTAGGGATTTTTGCAGGAATCAGAGCTACAGCACTTTCCTTTGATAAAAAAACTCTAGCAAATACCAAAGATTTGCCAAAGCCAAAAGATTTAAAAAATAAATACTACAGGGGGCTTCCTTACGACGGCCACATAGAAGATTTAGCCTATCTTTTTAATTATATGCCGATAGTAAGCCAGGATTTAGGTGCGGCCTACATGAATGCCTTCATCCTAAAATGGGCAATGGAAGGAAAAATCGACCTTGGCGATGAGAAAAAAGGTCTATTTGAT
>JBHWRC010000075.1:0-25591 GCA_043426375.1 Anaerococcus sp. | reverse complement strand
TTTTTTATTCTATTATTTCAATATCCACAAGTGGGAGGATATCTATTATTTGATCTCTACTTGGTAGGTCTAGAACTCTTGCTGTGGCGCTTGCTGCAGCTACTGCTACCATGTAGGATTCGATTGGGTCGTTATCTTTTACAAGGGTGCCGACAAAGCCTGCTATCATGGCATCCCTGCAGGCGACGGTGTTTATGATTTTTTGGTCATCTTTGACTGGGGTTGCTGCATAGACTCCTTCTTTTGTAAAGAACATTGACCCGTCTTCCCCGTAGGAGATTATTACATATTTGGCTCCCTTTTTGATTAGGTCCTTGCCATAAGGGATAAATTCCATCTTATCTTTTATTTTGACATCATAGATTGCTTCTATGTCTTCGCCATTTGGCTTTACAAGAAGTGGGCCTCTTTCTACCATGTTAATTAGGTATTGGCTTGGTACGTCTGCTATGAAGTGTGCACCATTTGCCTTGGCGATTTCTACCATCCTATCGTAGATGTCTGCATCTTCGTCATTTTCCATTGGAGGTACTGATCCCCCAAAGATAATTGTATCACCTTCTCTTACTCTTGATAGGTAATAAAGAAGCTCTGCTGACTCTTCTGAAGTGATGGTTGGACCTTGGAAGTTTATTACTGTTTCTTTTTCTTTTTCGAAAATTTTTATATTTATCCTGTTTGATCTCTCGATTTTAACAAAGTCTGTTAGGATTCCTTCTTTTTGTAGCCAGTCTTTGATAAAAAGTCCTTGGTAAGATCCTAAAAATCCTGTGGCTGTTGTTGGGATTTTAAGCTGGGATAGGATTCTTGATACATTTATTGCCTTACCACCTGGCAGGGTTCTTTCTGTTTTGATATTGTTGTTATAACCTGGATTTAATTTGTCCACTTCTACAAATAAGTCTATAGAAGGGTTCAGGGTTACTGTATAAATCATTTTTGCCTCATTTCTATAATTTAAAATTCTTAATAGATTCTATTACTTCTTCCATGTGCATGCCATGGCTACCTTTTACAAAGACAAGGCTACAAGGAATTATTAGAGATTTTAACTTTTCTATTAGGTCATCCTTGTGAGCAAAGTAAAGAGACCTTGTGTTTGGGAAATTTTTAAGACTTGCCTTATACATATTTTGGGCTAGTGGGCCGTAGAAGAGGATATAGTCGAGTTTTTGGCTATCAATTTTTTCTCCAATTTCACGGTGGAGTTCTTCTTCTTTTGCACCAAGTTCAAGCATATCAGCCAGGCAGGCGATCTTTCTTGTGTAGCCTTCAAGCATGTAGGCTGTTTCAAGTCCTGCAAGAAGTGATTGGGGATTTGATTTATAGGAATCATCTAGGACATCAAAGCCCTTAAATTCTAATAATTCTGTCCTATTTTGACTTGATCTTGAGTTTGAAAAGCCCCTGTCGCTTGCATTTTTATCAAGGCCTAGAATCTCAGCTATCATAAGGGTTACAGCTGCATTATATATATTGTGCTCACCCATAAATGGGACTTCATAAATCTTGCCATCATGAGAAAATCTAATCTTAGAATTAGGTGACTTTTCAAATTTTATCCTAAAATCTGCACTAGAATTAGTACCAAAAGATAAGATCTTTTGCTTTATTTGATAGCTTGGGATTTCCTCTGCCATTGTATCATCATCTATATTGTAGATAAATATGCCGTCATCATCCATTCCGTCGAGAATTTCAAGTTTTGCCTTTAGGATTCCTGACCTAGACTTAAGTTTTTCAAGGTGGGAATCACCTATATTTGTTATAATAGAAATATCTGGCCTTACGATTTGAGATGTAAGGGAGATATCTCCGAAATTGTCTGTTCCAAGCTCTATAATTGCAATTTCTGTTTCTTCATTAAGGTTTAGGACAGTTTTTGGGACACCTATTTCGTTATTGAGATTGCCCATAGTTTTTTGGGTCTTATATTTTTCTGATAGGACATTAAAAAGCAAGTCTTTTGTTGTAGTTTTGCCGTTTGAACCGGTGATTGCAATAACCTTACAAGTCAGCTCTTTCATGTAGGCTGCTGCCAAATCTTGGAGGGCTTTTTTTGTATCTTCTACTAAGATATAGGGAATCGTCACATTTTTATTGATTTTATTAACATTATCGACTAAAAAAGCCTTGGCACCTTTTTCCTCGCATTCTTTGATAAAAATCCTGCCGTCAAATACTTCTCCTACTAGGGGAATGTATAACTCGCCCGGATCAATTGTTCTGGAATCTGTAGAGACTCCTTCTATAATAGTATCCTCAAATTCCTTATCAGAAACTTTAGAATTTAGCATTTTGGCAATTTCGCCAAGAGATCTTTTAATCATTTACACTTCTCCTAAAGCCATCTTCTATCAATATATCAAGTATAGAAGAAAAATCTTTTTCATATAAATTCATAGCCATTCTTGCAAAAAATGAAGAAGGGGTGAAGCCTGGGAAGGTATTTATTTCATTTACATAGAAGTTTTTATCTTTGCCATAAAATATATCAACCCTTGCAAAACCCTCACAACCAACAGCCTTATAGCAATTTTTTGCAAAGGCTTTGGCAATTTCCTTATCTTTTTCATCCATCTTGTAAGGAAGTTCTTCCCTGGTTGTATTTGAAAAATACTTAGCATCCCAGTCTAAAAATACATGGTCTGTTATATAGGCTGCAGGCTCTGAAACCTCGATAGAATCACCATCTCCTATGACAGCAAACTCTATTTCTTGACCTACTATTAGCTCTTCAACCAAAAGTTTCTTATCGTATTTAAGAGCCTGAAGGCCTGCTTTTTTAAAATCTTCTCTTGTTTCTACTCTAGAAACTCCTACAGAAGAACCATTTGCAGAAGGTTTTACTATTAGAGGTAGGCCGATATAGTCGATGCAAGAATCGATAAAATCATCATCAAAGTCTTCCTTATAGCAGTATTTGTATTTGGCCTGACTTAATTTTGATTTCTCGAAAATATCATTAGATGTAACCTTATCCATGCAGATTGCAGAAGCTAAGAGACCATTTCCTATATAGGAAAGGCCCACAGCATCCAAAAATCCTTGGATAGTGCCATCTTCGCCATAGGTGCCATGCACTACAGGCAGGATGATAGTTTCATCAAGATTTTCTTTTGCTGTATCTAAAAGGAAGCCTGCAATAGACTCCTGCTTAGACTTATTGATTTCTCTAACAAGGGAAAACTCGTTAGACAGATCAAAATCTGTGAAACTTTCAGAGAATTTCCCTTCCTTATCTATATATATGATTTTTTTCTTATATTTTTCATCACTAAGGTTTTTAATTATATTAAGGGCAGATCTTAGGGCGATGTCGTGCTCGCTTGATGGCCCTCCACATAAGATGTAGACTGTTTTCATAGTTTCTCTCTTTCTTTATTAGCTTAAGTAAATTTTACTACATATGAAAAATATGGGCAAATATATATGTATATAATGAGGATATTATTAAGGACTAGTTCCGAAGATAATTTGAATCCTATAAAAAATAGTCACAATAGTTACAAAAATAAGAGGGTTTTTGTAACTTATTTAGTTAATAAATGGTTTCTAATTGCACACAATTGACACATAATAGGACTTTGATAAATAAAAATCAACAAAATTTGAGGAGTAATAGATTTAAATTACAAGATAGAATGGCTTTATTACAATGTTTATAAAGTGATTGTAATAAATATGTAAATTATTTTTAAATCTACATAATTTCCACACAATTAAAAGTTATACTATAAAACGTAAAGCAAACATTGTTATCAATTTGTAACCATTATTACAAATGATAGCATATTAAAAGGTAAATTATTAATTGATATACATAGTTAAGGAGAAATAATGAAATTTTTTACAAAGTATGCTCTAGCAGCGGCCCTAGTATTACCAATGGGATTTGCATTTGGAGCTAATAACGCAGACGCAGCAAGTGCTGTTATAAACAAAAATTTAGCAAACGGAGTTAATGTTAGAAGTGAAGCTAAGCTTGGCGATAACATTATCGGTCTAATTGATGATGAAAATGTGTCTTATGAAGTTAAGGATGAAAAAAACGGCTGGTTCTTAATCGATTTTGAAGGCAAGGATGCCTATGTATCAGCTGAACTTTTCCACCATTTAGAAGATACAGAAGTGGTTTCTGCAGCAAACTTTAGAAAAGAAGATAACCTTAATTCAGAAGTTTTCAAAGTTTTAGAAAAGGGAACAGAAGTAAAGGTTCTAAAAATTGCTAACAATGGTTTTGTTAAAGTAGAAGTAGAAGGCAAAGAAGGATATATCTACAACAACCTTCTAAAAACTTTCAGAGAAATAAATGAACAAATTGCATCACAAAATGCTCAAGCTCAACAAGCTCAACAAACTCAAAATACACAAAATAGACAAGTAGCAAACACAGGATATACACAACAACAAAGCGCACCAAGCTATAACCAAGCACCAGCACAAAATAACAACCAAGCAAGCCAAGGCGGATCTAATTGGGCAAAAGAATGGATAGCTCAAAGAGAATCCGGTGGTTCATACACAGCATATAACCCAAATGGTGGCTACTATGGTAGATACCAACTTAACCCATCACTTGTTGGCTACGGTGCAAGCCCAGCTGAACAAGAAGCAGCAGCAGACAACTACGTTGCCCAAAGATATGGTTCATGGGAAAATGCCCAAGCATTCTGGCAAAGAAATGGTTGGTATTAATAAAATACTATAATAATCTCAAAAGCTCAGTTTACTGGGCTTTTTTGCTTACCTGTTTTTAAAAAAGACTTTGTCAAAAATTATCAAAAAAATAAGATTTATGTAAACTTCTCCTTTATTCTAATAATATAATAAATCAGTGGTACAATATTCGTGGAGGAATTTATGAAAGCAATACTTACAATTATAGGAAAAGATAGACCAGGAATAATTTATTATGTAACAAAGATTTTATACGAATACAATATCAATATTCTAGACATGAGCCAGACTATCATGGAAGATAAGTTTGTTGCCATGCTTAATATTGACTTAGCAGGAACAAATGCCAAATTTAATGATATAACAGAGACTTTTGACTCTTTATCAGAAGAGACTAAGCTTGAAATCAGGATTCAAAACGAAGAACTTTTTGATGTAATGCATAGGATTTAGTATGGATAAGGCAAATATTTTAGATACCATAAAAATGCTAGATGAGGAAAAGCTTGATATCAGGACCCTTACTATGGGTATAAGCCTACTTGATTGTATCGATTCTGATTACAAAAGAGCTTGCGATAAGATCTATGATAAGCTTATAAGAGAAAGCAAGGATTTTCTTAAAGTTTCTGATGAGATTTCGAAAATCTACGGTGTACCTATCGTAAATAATAGGATATCAGTAACTCCTATTTCCATAATCGCTGCGGCAACAGACCTTGACGACTATACACCTTTTGCCAAAACCCTAGACAGGGCAGCTAAGGATATTGGAATCGACTTTATTGGAGGCTTTTCTGCCCTTGTTGGGAAGGGAATGACTCCTGCCGATGAGATATTAATAAGATCAATCCCTAAAGCCCTTGCTGAGACAGATTTGGTTTGCGCATCAATTAATATAGGCTCTACAAAAACCGGTATAAATATGGATGCAGTAGGCCTTTGCGGGGAAACTATAAAAAACTTGGCTAAAAATACAGAAAATGCCTTTGGCTGTGCAAAACTTGTTGTATTTGCAAATGCGGTTGAAGATAATCCTTTTATGGCAGGTGCCTTCCACGGAGTAGGTGAGGCTGATACTGTCATAAGTGTGGGTATTTCAGGGCCGGGAGTTGTGAAAGCGGCGATTTCTAATAAGGAAGATTTAGCTATTAATGAGATTTATGAAATTATAAAAAAGACCGCATTTAAGATTACAAGAATGGGTGAACTCATTTGCAAGGAAGTCTGCGATAAACTTAATAAGGACTTTGGAATTGTAGATCTTTCCCTTGCCCCAACACCAGCTGTGGGCGATTCTGTAGGAAGAATTTTGCAAGAAATCGGAATAGATAAGGTAGGTGGTCACGGTACAATCGCAGCCCTTGCCATGCTCAACGATGCAGTCAAAAAGGGCGGAATAATGGCAAGTTCAAGAGTTGGAGGACTTTCTGGTGCTTTTATCCCGGTTAGTGAAGATGAGGCAATGATAGAAGCAGCTGGGAAAGGTTGGATTTCCTTTGATAAGCTTGAAGCCATGACCTGTGTTTGCTCAGTTGGACTTGATATGATTGCAATTCCTGGAAAAACCAGCGAGACAAGCATTGCAGCCATGATTGCTGACGAAGCGGCCCTTGGAGTTATAAATAATAAGACAACAGCAGTAAGAATTATTCCAGTACCAGGCAAAGACGTGGGCGATGTCGTGCATTTTGGCGGACTTTTGGGCTATGCTCCAATAATTGACGTAGGAGATTCAAAC
The DNA here is from genome assembly GCA_043426375.1 of Anaerococcus sp. Classification (GTDB taxonomy): domain Bacteria; phylum Bacillota; class Clostridia; order Tissierellales; family Peptoniphilaceae; genus Anaerococcus. The sequence goes on along the minus strand of JBHWRC010000075.1, from coordinate 19,170 downwards.
TCGAGTATAATGATAAAGAGAGGTGGTTTCATACCAGCTCCGGTACATTCATTTAAAAATTAAAGGAGAAAAAATGACAGATAAAAATCCAATAGTTACCTTTACCATGGAAAATGGAGATATATTTAAGGCAGAACTCTACCCGGAAATTGCTCCAAATACAGTAAATAACTTTATATCCCTAATAGAGGAAGGCTTTTATGACGGCCTAATCTTCCACAGAGTTATAAAAAACTTTATGATCCAAGGAGGAGATCCACAAGGCACAGGAATGGGAGGCCCAGGATACGCAATAAGAGGAGAATTTAACCACAACGGCTTTAGAAATGACCTAAGACACGAAAGAGGAGTCCTCTCAATGGCAAGAAGTTTCATGCCAGACTCTGCAGGCAGCCAGTTTTTCGTAATGCACCAAGACAGCCCACACCTAGATGGCGAATACGCTGGCTTCGGCAAGGTTATTGAAGGAATCGAAATAATCGATAAGATTGCAAACGAAAAAACTGACAGAAGCGATAGACCAAAAAAAGATCAAAAACTAGAAAAAGTCACAGTAGAAACTTTTGGTGTAAAATATCCTGAAGTTGAAAAAATGTAAGAATAAAAGGCTATGGACGATAAAATCCATGGCCTTTTCTTGGCATAAAAATTCCTCCTGATTAGTTTTTACTTACCCTAATCAGGAGGTTTTTATACACAAAATTTTTCACAGCCTCCCAGTGGGGCCTTTTTTAGATTCCATCTTCTTCTCTATTTTCTGCTTGCTCTGGATTAAAGTCAAAGGCTAATAGAGATTCTTTGGCACTTTCTATTATATCTTTTAGGGTAGCGTCTATATCATCGCCGTCTGAGTTGATGGCTGTGTAGAGTGCGGCAAAGTTAAGTCCGCCCATTACTCTGACATTTTCCTTTTCGCCTAGGGTCATTACAGCCCTATTGAAAGGAGTTCCGCCTGCAAGATCTGCTAGTATAAAGATGTTGGTGTATTTCTTCGATAGCTCTTCGTAGTTGATTAAGAGCTTTTTATCAAAGGCTTCTAGGCTATCGTTGTCTTTAAATTCTTCTATTCTAACATTGTCAAACTCGCCTGCTATCATTTTGATTGCGGAATATACTCCGCTTGCAAGGCTTGCGTGGCTTACTGCAATTACTGCATTTACCATTAGAATAGTCCTATATAAGCGCCAAGAACGCCCATTACCAATAGAAGCATGATACAGTAAATTGGTGTCCATTTCTTCTTAGCAAGTAGCCAGTAGAGAAGTAGGGTGATGGCTAGTGGTACCAAGTCTGGAATTATACCATCTAGGACGTTTTGGATGTCGATTTGAACTGGTTGTTCTTCATATGTTGTAAATGAAATTTGGCTCTTGCCGTTGCCTAAATCTCTTACAGAAGCTCCCTCAGCTATTTCTTCTGTATTGCCATCTACATATAGGTAGTCAGCATAGTCAGAAAGGTCTGCATTATCTACTACAGTTTCTATAGCAACTGGTGCTTGTGTTGTACCGTTGTCTACCTTTAAGGCAATTTCTGTTGAACCATATACAGATACTAGTGCGCCTACTACGATTACACCAAGGATTGATGCAGCTCTAGTAAACTCACGTGCGTTTGCTGTTAGCATATCTATAGCAGATTCTCCCATCTTGTATGACCAATTCATTAACCAGAAACGGATTATAAATTGGAAGAGGTTAAATACTACTAAAAATAGGATTGGGCCTAAGAAGTTGCCTTGAAGGGCCATGTTTGAAGAAATACCAGCAACAATTGGTACTAGGGTGAACCAGAATAGGGCATCACCGATACCACCAAGAGGTCCCATTGCAGCAACTCTGACCGCTCTGATTGTTGGTATATCAACTTTGTTTTGTTCAAGTGATAGGATTATACCCATTACGAAGTTTATAAGAAATGGGTGGGTGTTGAAAAATTCTAGGTTGTGCTCCATTGATTTGGCTAAGTCTTCGTCGTTGTTATGGATTTTTTCAAGACCTGGAAGGATTGCATATAGCCAACCTGCAGCCTGCATTCTTTCGTAGTTGAATGATGCTTGAAGGAATAATGACCTCCAAACCATTTTGTTTAGTGTTTTTTGATCTAATTGAGGACTTGGATTTAGATCCTTATATTGCATATCATTATATTCCATCTTCTTCTCCTGTCTCTACTACAACTGTATCTTTCATCTTTGTATTGATTTGGTAGTCCCAGAAAGCAATGGCAAAACCTATTATTGCAATTAGTAAAAGGGCAGCGCCTGATAGGCTAGCATTTGCCATAACTATAACTGCAAGAGCAAAACCTACAAAGAAGAAACCCCATAGGTCGCGTGAAACCATAAGTCTTAATAAAACTGCAAAACCTACATATTTCATCATTCCACCAGCTACATCAAGTCCGTGCATGAATGTTGGTGGGATTTTACTTGCAAGCTCTGAACCAAATGTTGAACCTGCGATGAAGAAAAATACTACAATTAGACCAAAAATTGTACCAAGAGCAATCATTGATAGGTAGTTGATTTTTTCAATACCCTTTGGATTAGCATCTTTAGCATATTGGTCAGCCTTTGACATAACTGGTGCCATAAGGGTGAAGATTAGGGTTACACCGTATTGGCCGAGAAGGGCAAATGGGATAGCTGCTGCTACTGCCGCATTTGGTTCAAGACCTGAAGTAATAGCAAAGATTACTGCTACGATTCCACCTACTACAGCGTTTGGTGGTTGAGCGCCACCTACTGGCATGTTACCAATTGTCATAAGTTGATAGCTTGCACCAACAATAAGGCCTGTGTGTGCATCACCTAGAATCCAACCTACTATAGGACCAGTTACGATTGGTTGGTAGAGGGATTCTAGGAAAGAAAATTGATCTATAGCTGCTATAAAAGTAACTATAAATATTAAAAGTACTTGTAAAAAATTAAAATCCATTATTTCCTCCTAGGATTTATGAGAATAATTTATCAATATCCTCGGCGCTTTCTGTAGGAACCTTTCTAATTTCAAGCTTAACACCTAAGTCTCTTAGTTTTTTGAAAGCTTCCACATCTTTATCATCAACAGCGACTACACCTGCAACTTGTCTTTTGCCCTCAGCCATGTGCATGTTTCCAATATTCACTTCTTTGATAGGAACGCCACCTTCAACAAGGGTAAGAACATCAGTTGGGCTTTCGCAAATGATAAATATTTTTTGCCTATCAGCAGCCTTGTGGATGGTATCGATGGTCTTTTGAAGGGTCCAATACCTAGTAGCAACACCTGTAGGAGCAGCCATATCCATAAGGTTCTGTCTCATTTTTTTGCCTGCAACATCATCATTTGCAACAAGAATAAGATTTGCGCCAATGTGTTTGGTCCATTGTGTGGCAACCTGACCGTGTAGCAACCTGTTGTCAATTCTTGTGAGTACTATATTTGGCATAAAACCTCCTTAATTAACAATCTCACTTATTGAGTAACGACTTACCTTGATGTTAACATCCTTGGCTACGTTGATAATTGCAGTATCCTCTTTAAGGCTAACAATTTTTCCGTAAATTCCCCCAGTTAACATAACTTCCTTACCAGGTTTTAGATCCTTGTGAAGTTGTTCAAAATACTTTTTCTTCTTCTTAAGACTCCTGTGAGAAAGTATTTGACTAATAACCCCAAAGATAGCAATAAAGGCTAATAAGACCAAGGATGTTCTTGCGATTTCTGCTGGCATAAAACCTCCTTTCATAATATGACTATAAAAATAATAAAAACATTTTCCTAAAATAATTTCACTTAAAATTTCAAATAAAAACTTAGGGAGTAAGGTATTTTTTGAAATTTCTAGAAAAGTTATTTTCTAAATTTTCAAAGTCTTATCTGGTAATTACCATTATTATAAATCATAAAGCTGATAATGTTAATACTTATTAGAACAAATATTTGAAAGGTGGTATCTAAAGATAGGTATAAGTTTACAAAAAATTTACTTGACCGAAGGAAAATTTTTGTATATGCTATTTACGAATGATGGTAATTACCACTATTGAAATGAAAAGCTTTTTTATAATTTTTTTTAGAAAATATTTAGAAATTTTTATTTGACTAAAAATTGTTAGCTGATATAATATTATAAATGGTAACTACCAATTTAGAAAATTTAGAAGCGGAGGTAAAAATGTTATTAGATGTAAATAAATTAGAAGAAAAAGATTTTAAGAACACTTACACAGAAATATTTGCCCAAGCTGATACTTGGGAAGAAGTATATGGGCTTTATGAAGAAAGACAGTCAGAAATAGAAAAATTTTTATCAAATTTTGATAAGGACACCAAGGTTATTTTCACCGGTGCAGGCACTAGCGAATATGTGGGAAATATAGCTTGTGACTATCTAAAATCACATGGCGACTTTGATTTTGAATCAATTGCTACAACAGACCTTGTTTCAGCTCCATATCTACATTTCAAAAAAGATGTGAAAACTGTCCTAGTTTCTTTTGCAAGAAGTGGAAATTCTCCAGAATCTATCGCAGCAGTTAAGCTTGGAGATCAAATAGTAGATGATTTTTATAATCTAGCAATCACTTGTGCTCACGACGGCAAACTTGCGGTAGATTTAAAAGATGATCCTAATTCCTATGTATTTTTAAACCCTGAAATCACAAATGACAAAGGCTTTGCCATGACAAATTCATTTTCATCAATGCTTTTGGCAACACTTTTGATTTTCGATACAAGTCTTGATAATAAAAAGGAAATAGTGGATAAATTATCAAAAATTGCAAGAAACACATATGAAAAAGCAGGCGAAATTGAAAAATTAATTGATTTTGATTTTGATAGAGTTGCCTATTTAGGGTCTGGTCCTCTTGGCAAATTAACCAAGGAAGCAAGGCTTAAAATCCTAGAATTAACTGCTGGAGAAGTGGTAACAATTTTTGATTCTTCTATGGGCTTTAGACATGGACCAAAGTCATTTATAAATGATAAGACATTGGTAGTTTCTTTTGTATCAGCAAATGAATATACAAGAAAATATGACCTTGATATCCTAGAAGAAATAAAGGCTGACGGCATTGCTCCAAAAATAATTGCTGTAACAAATGAAGATCTTGATAGAGACTGCCAATTTGTTCTAGAATCTCAAGGGCTAGAAGATGCTTATTTAGCAGTAGGATATGCGGTTATTGCCCAACTTATTTCCCTAATCACAAGTCTAAGAGTAGGAAATACTCCAGATAATCCATCAAAATCTCATACAGTTAATAGGGTTGTAAAGGGTGTTACAATCCACGAATACAAATAATGTCAAGCCTTTATCAAGATCTTATTGACAAACTTTTAGAAGAAATATCCACCATGGAAAAGGGAGCAAAACTTCCTTCTGAAAGACAACTTTGCAAAGACTATGAGGTATCGAGAACAACAGTCAGAAACGCCTTAGGTTCACTTGTAAACTCAGGCATCCTCTATCAAATCCAAGGCAAGGGGACTTTTGTTAGAGAAAAAAATAGGGAAAACTTATCAAATTATTATTCTTTTACAGAACAAACAAAAAGAAATGGCAAAAATCCAAAATCTATAGTCACAAGTTTCAAGGTAAGAGTTCCAAATGATAAGGAAAAACAAGCATTTGAAGATGAAACTATAGAAAAAGTAATAGTCTTTGACAGGCTAAGGCTTGCAGATGATACACCTATGATGTACGAAAAAACGGTAATTCCCTATGCACGCTTTGACAAAGTCACAAAGGAACTCCTTGAAAAAGTCGCCCTCTATGATATATTTGACAACACATTTAATACAAAAATTGCAAATATTAGGGAAAGATTTCAAGTATCATCCATGACAAAAAAGGTAGCAGACTTATTAGAACTAAAAAACAACTCCCCTGCCCTAAAAATCACCAGATTTTCATTTGATAAGGAAGATAGGCTAATAGAATACACAACATCCTACGCCAGGGGAGACATGTTCTACTACGAGACGTCTTACAGTCCAAATTAAATTATAAGAGAAAAACTCGCTAAGTTAAAAAGTTAGCGAGTTTTGTTGTCCACTTAAGTGAGTTGAGCGAACGAAAGAGAGCGAAACAAAAAACCACCTGCTATGCAGGTGGAGGGATTTAGCTTTAGCTTCAAGCACCAAGAAACCTCCTTAAAGTATAATTGTGATAATCACATGCACAATTAAACAAGGAGGTTAAAACTTGGACAAGAATAGTTTATCACATAACAAGTGGATATGCAAATAACACATAGTTTTTGCAGCAAAATATAGAAGACAAGTAATATAAAGACAACTAAGAAAAGATATAGGCAGCATATTTCGAGAATTATGTTCAAGAAAAGGTGGTATGTCAACACTTTTTTGGACAAGTTAATATCGAAAACTTTTGTTAGAATGATTTCTAAGTATTTTAGAATATATTCGAGGCTGTGTAAAATTATTTACAGACCCGATTATTAAATTGTTCCGTGTTTACGGGTTCAGGTCAAAAACATTTACTGCTTTTTATTTACTCATATAATTTAATTATATATTGTATTCTAATCTGCTTTTTCTTTTAGTTTTTAAAATAATATGGATTTATTTTTAAATTTTAATCACTAAGGCTCCTCGTTATAAAGGGCCAAGAGTTCTTCTAGGATTTCAATTTTTTTAGCTTTAACCTTGCCTTCGTCGGTGTCTTTCCTTAGCATTCTAGGGTTCATTATTTCTACTTCTTTGATGTTTGGGGTGTAGGATGATACCTTGTCGGTGATTGATTCGTAGGATTTGTGTTCGGCTAAGGCTACGTGGTGGGAGTTAAATACTAGGGTGTAGCCTGCGATTCCTGTTTTTGCCTGGTAAGGTTTTGAGATTCCGCCGTCTATCACATAGAGTTTGCCATTTGCTTTTATTGGGCTTTCGCCTGTTTTTGTAATTACTGGCACGTGACCGTTTACGATTCTTCGTCTTTTGCCTTCTACTTTGAATTCGTCGAGGATTTTATCTACTATTTCTTCTTTTTCGCAAAGCTCGTAGTATGGGTTTGGGTATTCTTTTCTTAGTTTTTTATCGTCTACAAAGACATTTTCAAAGTAGGAGTACTGGCTTTTGCCAAATATTGGTGAGTACCTACCGCTTATTAGGTACCACATCATGTCTTTGGCGTAGAGGCTGTCTGTATAGTAGGCTTCTTTTGCGATACTTTCAAAATAATCCATGAGTCCCTTGCCCTTGTAGGCTACACCATTTAGGATAACTTCTTGGAATTCACCATCTTCTGTAAGGGGGATGCAACCGTGGAATAATAAAGATCCGTTTTCTACCTTATACATAGACCCGTTTTTGTAGAGAAAGCTTATGTGCTTATTTAATTTGTTGTTTCTGAGGAAGTCTTGTTTTAGGACGTTTATTACATTCTTCTCTTCTGGAGTAAGTTTGGCAGGGTTTTCTGGGTCAATGGTTGGGAAATTGGTGTCTTTAAGTTTTGCGCCCTTGTAGGTCATGTTTTCAAAGTCTATAAATTTGAGGGCATTTCTGTCGTCCATGTTTAGTTCTGGATTTCTCTCAATTAGGGCGTAATCTAATTTGTACCTAATTATTGAGATTGCCTTGTGCATCCTTGCGCCAGCTTCAAGGGTGATGTTGTCGTAGATATTATCGTCATAGATTCTTGGCTTGAAATACTCACAAGGGTCATCACCATAATTTTCCATGGCAAATTCGAAAAGGACTCTTAAGTTTATTCCGTAGCCGTCTTCCAGCATGTCAAAGTTGTTGTATTTGATTGCGTCTGCAACACAGGCAGCGATTAAGGCTTCGTTTCCTGAACAGGCCCCCATCCAAGCTACGTCATGATTACCCCATTGGAAGTCTACATTAGGGAAGGTTAAAAGTTCATCCATTATTATGTGGGGAGATGGGCCTCTGTCATAGATGTCGCCGACAATGTGGAGTTTATCTACCGATATTCTTTGGATGAGGGTTGTGATGACTTTTATAAAGTCAAAGGCAACATCATAGTCCACCATATTTGTTACAAGGGAATCGTAGTAAGCTCGCTTGTTGTATTCTGAGTCGTTGGTGTATAAAAGTTCGTCTAAAATGAGGTTGTATTTTTGTGGGAACTTGTTTTTGACATAGGTTTTTGGATATTTTGTCGATACAAATTTGAGGAGGTTTATTAGCCTGTGGATTGTAATTGTGAGATAATCTTTGATAATCTGATCCTTTTCGTCAAGATTTTTTAGGATTATGTCTGGGTCGTATATTAGTTGGGCTAGGTCGTCTTGGTCTTTTTTCTCTAGGGTATCTCCAAAAAGTTTTTGGATCTTATCCCTAATATTGCCTGACGCAGACCTTAAGAGATGAAGGAAGGCATCGCTTTCCCCGTGTATATCAGAGAAGAAATATTCAGTCCCCTTAGGTAGTTGTTGCTGGGCATTTAATAAGATAAGTTCGTCTTTGATTGAGTTTTTGTTAGGGTAGAGGTTTTTAATTAGGTTTTGATAAGATTTTTCCATAATAAGCTCCTTTTATAATATTATATAATTTAAAAGGGCTAGCACCCAAAGCCTAGCTTTGAGCGCATTTAGCCCTTAATCGTCCTCTCTTACAAAGTTTGATTTGTCGTAGATTTTTTCATCTTCTTTCTTTTTTAAATCTTCTGCTAGGTCTGGATCATAGGTTTGATCTGTATTTACCCTTTTTTCTACAACTTTATTTACTTTTTTGTTTTTGTTTATTTCTACAGATTCATCTTTATTTTCGATTTCTTCTGTAGGATTATTCTCAGATTCGATATTTTTAGAGTCCGTATCCTCATTTTCGATTATACCTATACTATCATCTTCAATATCAATATTGTCTATAGGATCATTTGCTGTTGTGATACCATCCTTACTAATATCTTCAGATTTATTTTCTTCATCAAGATTTTGGGGCTCTTCGATTTCATCTTTATTATTTGTAAGGTCTGTATCTTTTCCTATAAGTTGGCTAGTCCTAATAACAGAATGGCCTTCTACTTCTGTGTCATCTTTTTTGATGATATTAACTTTTTCGTCAGTTTCCTCTTTAAAGTTTAATTTAATTGGGTTTTCTTCATAAGTAGGATTAGAAGTACCGGTTTTGACTTCGATGTATTCTGTCTTCTTTTCTGCTTCTTTTTTGCCCTCATAGATTCCCCTAAAATTACCTATTAGGCCTAAGAGGGAATTTAGAACAATTAGGCCATTGAAGCCTATTAATATATAAAGAAGTTTCTCTCTTAGGTAGAATAGTAGGAATACATCGATACCTAAGAATAAAAGGCCAAAAAATAGGTTGGCTAGGTGGCCCTTGCCATCCTTACCGGCTTTGAAAATATTTCTTGTAATACCTGTGTTTATTACAAAAGCTATGATTGTTATAGTAATAGTAAGTGGTTTGATAAAGGCAGCTGAAATACTTCTGATGCCTACAAGGTCAAAGGCTGCAAGAAGTAGGTTTGTGTCTACAAATACTATAAATCCTATTGCAAAGAGTAATAATATGCTAATAATTGATCTAAATAATCCTGTAATTATGCTAAAAAATTTTATAAAGTCTTTCATAAGTCCTCCATTATATACATTATAACACAAAAATTTAAATTGTTTATATATTTTATACCCGTATAATGATAAGTGAGAGAAAATATGAAAAAATTAGCTTTTGTAGTTGAGTTAGCAGTGTTTTTAAAATTTATTGCAAAAGTTCATTTGAGATTGGTCTTATTCTTAGTAAATGATTGACAAATGCCAGTATAAGACATATCATATTTAGATAGTACGTAAAAATAATAATGAAAAAAGATGAAAACAAAGGAGAATCTTGATAAATAATTTGAAGGTTGATTGTTTTAGGGTATAATATACAATTGCTAGAAATCTATTTATCGAGATTTTTTTATCTCAAAAGGCAAATTTTATTTGTCCTATTTTTGCAGAAAGTAAGGAGTAAGAATGGCCCAATATCATAAAAAATATTATGGGAAAACTGAGAGAGTATCTTTCTCTAAGTTTCCTGAAGTCTTGGATTTACCAAATTTATTAAAAGTTCAAAAAGACTCATATGAGTGGTTTATAAAAGAAGGTCTGGGAGAAATCTTAGAAGACATTTCCCCAATTGAGGACTATAATGGAAAATTAAGCCTAGAATTTACCGGCTACGAATTTGATGAGGAGCCTAAATATAGTCTAAAAGAAGCAAAATATAAGGACCTAACCTATGCTAGAGACCTTAAGGTTATGGCTATTTTATTTAATAAAGAAACTGGTGAGATGAAAAGACAAGAAGTTTTCATGGGTGATTTCCCTATGATGACTGATTCTGCGACCTTTGTTATAAATGGTGCGGAAAGAGTTATAGTAAGCCAGCTTGTAAGATCTCCGGGTGTTTACTATGCAGAAGAAACAGATAAGAGCGGGGATAAGCAATATTCTTCCACAGTTATACCAAACAGGGGTGCTTGGATAGAATTTGATACAGATGCAAGCCATACTGTAAACGTAAGGCTTGATAGGACAAGAAAGCTTCCAGCTACTACCCTTGTGCGTGCGCTTTTATTTGATACTGATGAAGAAATTATAGAGGCCTTAGGCGATACCAAACACTTAAGAAATACCTTAGAGAAGGAAAATTCTGAAAACAGTGAAGAGGCCCTAATAGAAATATACAGAAAATTAAAACCAGGTGATCCTGCATCACTTGAATCATCTACAACCCTTATCAATAACCTATTATTTGACGATAGGAGATATGACCTAGGTAAGGTTGGTAGGTATAAATATAACCTAAAACTTGCCCTTGCCCCAAGAATTGAAGGCGAAGTTGCAGCAAGAGATGTCATAGATTCAGAAACTGGCGAAATATTCGTTAAAGAGGGCAATCTTATCGATAGACAGACTGCTATCGCAATTGAAAATGCAGGTATAGTTTCTGTTAAAATCCAAAAATTAAACGCAGAAGATAAGGAACAAATCCTTACAATTGTAGGTAACAACTTTGTTGATATCAATTCATTTGAAAGGCTAGAAGGTCTTGACATTGACCTTGATGACTTTAGTGAAAAAGTTTATTATCCAATAATGATGGAAATCATCGAAGAATCTGAAGATGACGAAGAACTTGTAAAAATGATGCAAAGAAGAAAGAAAGAACTTTCTCCAAAGCATATAACAAAGTCAGATATACTTGCAGTTGTAAACTACCAATTCAACCTATTTGAAGGAGTGGGCGAAACTGACGATATCGACCACTTAGGCAATCGTCGTGTAAGAGGTGTTGGTGAGCTTCTTCAAAACCAATTTAGGGTTGGTCTTGCAAGGATGGAAAGAGTTGTTCGTGAAAGAATGACTACGCAAGATCCTGATATTGCAACACCACAAGGCCTTATCAACATCAAGCCAGTTACAGCTGTTATTAAGGAATTCTTTGGTTCGAGTCAGCTTTCACAATTTATGGACCAAACAAACCCAATGAGTGAGTTAACCCATAAGAGAAGACTTTCTGCTCTAGGACCTGGTGGTCTTTCAAGAGATAGGGCGGGTGTTGAGGTAAGGGACGTTCACGATTCTCACTACGGTAGAATTTGTCCTATAGAAACTCCAGAAGGACCAAACATCGGTCTTATAACATCGCTTACAACCTATGCAAGAGTTAATAAATACGGCTTTATCGAAACCCCATATAGGGTGGTAAAGGAAGGCGGAGTTGTTTCTGACGAAATTGACTACCTAACAGCAGACATTGAAGATAACTTCATCATTGCCCAAGCCAACGAACCACTTGATGAGAATAACAGGTTTGTAAACGACAGGGTATCTGGTCGTGGTTACAGGGGTGAAAATGATATTTACCCAAGAGATAGCGTTCAATACATGGACGTAAGTCCACAACAGATTGTATCTGTAGGTGCTTCTTTAATACCGTTTCTTGAAAACGACGACTCAACCCGTGCCCTAATGGGTGCCAACATGCAGCGTCAGGCAGTTCCACTTATAAAATCTGCTGCACCTATTGTAGCAACAGGTATTGAGCACAGGGCTGCAAAAGACTCAGGTGTATGTGTTGTTTCAAAGACAGATGGTAAGGTTGTTTATGTTTCATCTGATAAGATTAAGGTAAAATCAACAGATGGCGAAGTAATTACCTATGATCTACTTAAATTTGAAAGAGCTAACCAAGGTACAACTATAAATCAAAGACCAATTATAAAACTAGATGACGAAGTAAAAGAAGGCCAAATTTTAGCTGACGGTCCATCCACAGACAACGGTGAGCTTGCCCTTGGTAAAAATATCCTTATAGCTTTCACAACTTGGGAAGGCTATAACTTCGAGGACGCAATGCTTCTTAACGAAGAGCTTGTTATAAACGATACACTCACATCAGTTCACATCGAAGAGCACGAGTGTGAGGCTAGGGAAACCAAGCTAGGTGCAGAAGAGATTACCAAAGATATACCAAATGTCGGCGATGATATGAAAAAAGATCTTGATGAAAATGGTGTTATTAGAATTGGTGCAGAAGTTACAAGTGGGGACATCCTTGTAGGCAAGGTATCTCCAAAGGGAGAAACAGAACTTTCTCCAGAAGAAAGGCTCCTCCGTGCAATCTTTGGTGAAAAGGCCAGAGAAGTTAGAGATACATCGCTAAAAGTTCCTCACGGTGAAAAGGGAATTGTAGTTGATGTTAAAGAATACAACAAAAAAGATGGAGATGAACTAGCTCCAGGTGTAAATAAAGTAATTAGAGTATACGTAGCTACTAAGAGAAAAATCATGGTAGGAGATAAGATGTGTGGTCGTCACGGTAACAAGGGTGTTGTTTCAAGGATCCTTCCAAGAGAAGATATGCCATTCTTACCAGACGGTACTCCAATCCAAATCTGCCTAAACCCACTAGGTATCCCAAGCCGTATGAACCTTGGTCAGGTTCTAGAAGTACACGCAGGACTTGCAGCAAGAACTCTTGGCTGGAAGATTGCGACACCAGTATTTGACGGTGCCATGGATACAGAGATAGAAGATGTCTTAGAAGAAGCACAACAAATTGCTCCTTTCGTAAACAAGACAGGTAAAATTAGGCTTCGTGATGGTAGAACTGGTCTTCCATTTGAAAACCCAGTTACTGTCGGAGTCATGTATATGCTAAAACTTCACCACATGGTAGAAGAGAAAATCCACGCAAGATCAATAGGTCCATACTCACTAGTAACCCAACAACCACTTGGTGGTAAGGCACAATTTGGTGGCCAAAGATTCGGTGAGATGGAGGTTTGGGCCCTGGAAGCCTATGGTGCAAGCCATACCCTTCAAGAAATCCTAACTGTAAAATCTGACGACGTAACAGGTAGGGTTAAGACCTATGAATCAATAGTTAAGGGAGAAAATATTCCTGAGCCAGGCACACCAGAGTCATTTAAGGTTCTTGTAAAAGAGCTTCAATCACTTGCTCTTGACGTAGAACTTCTAGATGAAGGCGGAGATGTAGTAGAGCTTAAGGAAAATATCGATGACCAAGATAGGTTCTCTCAAGTAGAAAAAATAGATGCCTCAAAAATTAGAAACCAAAGTAAACTATTAGCCAAAGCTACAGCTGAAAAGGAAAAAGAGGCTGCAAGCGAATCTAGCGAAGCTTAGGAGAAAGGGAGTTTATGAGCGAATTAAATCAATTTTATGGGATGAGGATGAAGGTTGCATCCCCAGAAAGAATAAGAAGCTGGTCTCATGGCGAGGTCAAAAAACCAGAAACTATAAACTATAGGACCCTTAAACCTGAGAAAGACGGTCTTTTCTGCGAAAAGATTTTCGGACCAACTAAGGATTACGAATGTTCTTGTGGAAAATATAAGAGAATGAGATACAAGGGCGTAGTTTGTGAAAAGTGTGGTGTAGAAGTCACAAAATCTAAGGTAAGACGTGAAAGAATGGGCCACATCGAGCTTGCAGCTCCAGTATCTCACATCTGGTTCTTTAAGGGAATCCCATCTAAGATGGGACTTCTCCTAGACATGAGCCCAAGAGTACTAGAAAAAATCCTATACTTTGCGTCCTATGTTGTAATAAATCCAGGTTCTACAGACCTTGCAGTTAAGCAAGAAATCTCAGAAACTGAATATCAAGACATCCTAGAAGAATATCCAGATGATACAGAATTTAAGGCAGCAATGGGAGCTGAGGCTATAAAAGAGCTTCTGGCAAACATTGACCTTGAAAGAGAATACGAACTTCTACTAAAAGAGCTTGATGAATCTTCAAATCAAAAAAAGGTGAGAGTATCAAGAAGACTTGAAGTTGTAGATGCCTTTATCACAAGTGGAAATAGACCAGAATGGATGATCCTAGATGTCCTTCCAGTTATGCCACCAGAACTAAGACCAATGGTTCAGCTAGAAGGTGGAAGATTTGCAACTTCAGACCTTAACGACCTATACAGAAGAGTTATCAATAGAAATAACAGACTAAAAAGACTTCTAGACATAGGTGCTCCAGAAATTATAGTAAGAAACGAAAAAAGAATGCTCCAAGAAGCAGTCGACGCCCTAATTGACAACGGTCGTAGGGGAAGAGCTGTAACTGGTGCTTCAAATAGAAATATGAAATCTCTATCAGATCTACTAAAGGGTAAGAGCGGTAGGTTTAGACAAAACTTACTTGGTAAGAGGGTTGACTACTCTGGACGTTCTGTAATCGTAGTCGGACCAGACCTTAAGTTTAACCAATGCGGTCTGCCACAAGAGATGGCACTTGAGCTTTTCAAACCATTCATCATGAATAAGGTGGTAGAAAAGGAAATGGCCCACAACCTTAAGACTGCAAAGAAAATGGTAGAGAAAAAAGATCCAAGAGTATATGAAGTTTTAGAAGAAGTAATCAAGGACCACCCAGTTTTACTAAACCGTGCTCCTACCCTTCACAGACTTGGTATCCAAGCTTTTGAGCCAATCCTTGTAGAAGGTAAGGCTATTAAGCTACACCCACTTGCATGTAACGCCTTCAACGCAGACTTTGACGGTGACCAGATGGCTATCCACCTTCCACTATCAAACGAAGCACAAATTGAAGCAAGACTCTTAATGATGTCAACCAACAACATCCTTGGTCTAAAAGATGGTAAGCCAATTACAACACCTTCTCAGGATATGGTATTAGGTGCCTACTACCTAACTACAATCAAGGAAGGCGCTAAGGGCGAAGGCATGGTTTTCGAATCAACCAACGAAATGAAAAAAGCCCTAGTAGCTGGTATTGTTGAATACCAAACAAAAATTGGTGTAAGAATCAAAAAAGACGAGATGGATCCAGGTAAAATCGTAAAATCATCTGTAGGTAGGTTTATCTACAACGAAGGAATTCCACAAGATTTAGGCTATGTAAATAGAAAAGAAGATCCATATTCATTAGAAATAGACACCCTTGTTGACTCAGGCACCCTAAAAGATATTATCGATAAGTGCTTTAGAAAACACGGTAATATAAAAACTGCAGAAGTACTTGACTATGTAAAACATATAGGTTATCAGTACTCAACCCTATCAGGTCTTACTGTATCAATGGATGACGTAAAGATTCCAGCAGAAAAATGGGACCTAATAGATGAAGCAGATGCCCAAGTTGACAAATACGAAAAACTTTATAGACGTGGTCTAATTACTGACCAAGAAAGATACGAAAAAGTAATCGAAATCTGGCAAGAAACTACAAACAAGGTAACAGATGCCCTACTAACAGACCTTAACGATGATAACAACATCAAGATCTTTGCGGACTCTGGTGCCCGTGGTTCCACAAACCAGATTAGACAGCTAGGCGGTATGCGTGGACTTATGAGTCAGGCCGATGGTAAGATTATCGAAATTCCAATCAAGGCCAACTTTAGAGAAGGTCTTTCTGTACAAGAATACTTTATCTCAACCCATGGTTCTCGTAAGGGTCTAACAGATACAGCCCTAAGAACTGCCGACTCAGGTTACCTAACTCGTAGGATGGTAGACATTTCCCAAGACGTAATAGTTACAGAAGATGATTGCCATACAGATGGTTATGTTCTTGCCCACGAATTTAAGGACGGAAACGAACTAATAGAAGATTTAAGAACAAGAATTATCGGCCGTACATCTTTTGAAGATATCAAAGACGAATCAGGCGAGATTATTGTTCATAAAGACGAAGTAATAGATGAAGATCTTGCTGAAAAGATTGTAGAAACTGGTATCAAGGAAGTAAAACTAAGATCAGTTTTAGAATGTAAGGCAAAACAAGGTGTATGTGCTAAATGCTACGGTAGAAACCTTGCAACAAGCAAACACGTCAACATGGGAGAAGCAGTAGGTATCATCGCAGCCCAATCAATCGGTGAGCCAGGTACCCAGCTAACCATGAGAACCTTCCACTCCGGTGGTATCGCAGGCGTAGGAATTACCCAAGGTCTTCCAAGGGTTGAGGAGCTTTTTGAAGCTCGTAAACCAAAGGGACTTGCCTTTATCGCAGCCAACTCCGGAACAGTTTCGCTTATCCAAAACGATAAGAAAACAGACGTAGAAATCACAGGAGCTGACGGTACAAGCAAGAAATATAACATCCCATTCGGTTCAAGAATCCTTGTAAAGGACGGCGAAGAAGTAGAAATCGGTGCACAACTTACAGAAGGTTCACTAGATCCACATGACGTACTTGACGTACTAGGTAAGGTTGGAGTTCAAGATTACATCACCAAGGAAGTCCAAAAAGTATATAGGCAACAAGGTGTTGAAATCGACGATAGACACATTGAAGTAATTGCCCGCCAAATGCTTAAGAAAGTCAAAATCCTAGACTCAGGCGATACAGAATTCTTACCAGAAAGCTTACAAGATAGACGTGATGTCGACCTAGTAAATGATAAGATTAAAGAAGCTGGCAAGAAACCTGCAGTCTATGAACAAGAGCTCCTTGGAATCACTAAGGCATCTCTTGCAACAGACAGCTGGCTATCAGCAGCATCCTTCCAAGAAACAACCAGAGTCCTTACAGATGCATCAATTAAGGGCAAAGTTGATGACCTAAGAGGTCTAAAGGAAAATATCATAATCGGTAAGCTAATCCCAGCAGGTACTGGTCTAAAATACTACAACGATGTAGAAATAGACTACGAAACCAAGGAATTAGAAGACGCACAAATACAAGCAAACATCGAATCAATCGAAGAAGCTGAGACAGAAGAAGTATAATAAAGGGGGCAAAATGCCCCTTTTTTAAAAAGAAATTGAGAGGTTACATATGAAAAAAGTACTATTTTACCTTATGCAGGGAGAAAAAATGTGTGCCATGCACGCTCTAATGAACGCAAATCAAATCATAGAAAATGGCGGAGAGGCCAAAATAATCTTTGAAGGACAATCAGTAAAACTACCTTCCATACTAGAAGAAGAAAAAAATCCACTTTATAAAAAGCTAATCGAAAATGAAACAATCATAGGAGTATGCGAAGCTTGTTCAAAAATGCTGGGAGTTTATGAAATAAATAAGGATTTAGGACTAAAGTTCTTAGACGATATGAATGGCCATGCTGGAATGCTTAAATATTTAGAGGAAGATTACCAAGTTATAGAGTTTTAATAATCGAATAGGGGCTAAGATCTAGCCCCTTTCACACCACCGTACGTGCCGTTCGGCATACGGCGGTTCAATTTAATTTACACATGTCCTGCTTATATAGTAATCGTAAGGGTCAATTAAGCCTGTTTTACTTAATCTTTCTTTTGTGATTGCTCTTACTAAGCAGGTTTTTGTTGCTACAAAGTAGTATCTGTTTCCACAATAGGATGTTAATCTTGCTAGCTCTTTTACTATTCCCATTTTTCTTAACGCCCATTGTCTTTTCTTTTGTACTTTCCACATTTTCCAGCATATTATTCTGAGTCTGGTTCTTAGGTGCTCGCTGAAACTTTTTAGTTTACTTTTCATGTTTGCTATTTTAAAGTAGTTTATCCAGCCTCTTGTTACTTCATTTAGCTTTTTGATTCTGTATTCTAAGGATACTGACCATTTTCTTGTGGTTAGTTTCTTTATTTTATCTTTGAATCTTTTAAATGATGTTTCATGAACTCGTGCTTTCCATTGATTTGCTTTATTGTCTTTCCAGTAGCCAAATCCAAGATACTTTATTCCGCTTGGTTTTGTTATTTTGCTTTTCTCTGCATTTACTTTTAAGCCAAGTTTATTTTCTATGAATCTTTTTATTGAGTGCATTACTCTTGTGGCTGCTGCTTTACTTTTTACAAATATTAAACAATCGTCTGCATATCTTGTATACCTAAGTTTTCTTGCTTCTAGTTCTTTGTCTAGTTTGTCTAGCATGATGTTGCTTAGTAGTGGCGATAGGTTTCCTCCTTGTGGGGTTCCTATTTCACTTTTTTCGTATATGCCTTTGTTCATTATTCCCGCTTTTAAGTATTTTCTGATTAGTGATTCTGTATCTGGTGCTTTGATATGTTCATGGACTATGCTCATTAGTTTATCTTGTGGCACTTTGTCGAAGAATTTTTCTAGGTCTATGTCTACTACCCATTCGAATCCATCATTTAAGTATTCTAGGCTTTTGGTTATTGCCATTTGACAGTTTCTTCCTGGTCTGAAGCCATAGCTTGTTTCTGAAAATCTTTTGTCTATTATTGGGGTTAGAACTTGTACGATTGCTTGTTGGATTATTCTGTCCATTACTGTTGGTATTCCGAGTTTTCTTTTTCCTCCGTTTGGTTTTGGGATTTCTACTCGGAGTACTGGATGTGGTTTGTAGCGTCTTTCGATAATTTCTTGTCTTATCCTTGCCCAGTTAGCTTTGATGTATTCATCTATTTCTTTTACACTTATTCCGTCTGTTCCGCTGCTCCTTTGTTGGAGATAACTTTTACTTTGGCTTGGTGCATGTTTTCTGGGTTTAGGATTTGGTTTATTATTTTATCTTCTATGTGTGCACTTGCTCCTTTCCGCTTGCATAACTTTTTTCTTAGGTGTGAGATTTTGATTTCATTTACGTTTTTTCTACTTTCTCTGTCAGATTTGTTATGCTACATACATTTTGCTTGTGCTTTTAAATTGTTCGGTCCTTCGGTGTTTCCACCTACTATGACTTCTGCTGACTTCTCACTATTCGTTGTTACTACTTCTTCGCTAGTGAGACCTCACGG
>JBHWRC010000074.1:0-5989 GCA_043426375.1 Anaerococcus sp. | reverse complement strand
TCTCTATCTCTTGGTATGTTTAAATCTATGTTTCCATAAGATGATCTAACTGTTTTTTTACTTGTACCGTTTCTTGTATTTAAGGATAGTGGTTTTTCTCCATATTCATAGTCTAAATGCTCATCTAATTCTGCTTTTAATAGCTCTTCCATTGTATCGCCTAAAAGATCTTTTAGTGCTTCTTGAATATCTTGTGCACTTTGAGGCTGATATTCTTCAATTAACATTTTTGCTATTTTGCTTCTTTTTGTTTCTGGTCTTTTTCTTGGCATAAAAATTCCTCCTGATTAGTTTTTACTTACCCTAATCAGGAGGTTTCTATACACAAAATTTTACACAGTCTCTTACAACAAAAAACCACCAGCTATCCTGGTGGTCATGATTTTATTTATATACTTCGAGTTCACCTTTTGAAATCTTAATTTCAAGCGGAAATCTAACTCGTTCATCTCCGTCAATTGTTACACCGACTTATTTTTCAGATAGAAGCTTTATACTTGCATTTTCAAATTCCTTCTAACCAATATGGTCAGTTTCGTTTTCTAAACCACCTAGGGCTTCAGGGAATCCTAAAATCATATCAAAGACACTTTGGTCCTTGGTATAAAAGATTGCAAGCTTACCATCACTTGGGTTAATTTTCTCGAAGAAATCGCCAAAAGTAGATATGGCTCCAGAAACTGTTACGCCGAGTAAACTAGTTTGGATTTTAAAGCTTTCTCCATCTAAATTAACTTCATACTTTAAAGGCTCAGAATCCTGAAGAGCTTTATAACCATTAATGACGTAAGCTATTTTCCCAAATTTGGACTTTTCTTCTATAGAAGTGTCCTTTACAGCTTTTGGGATAGATCCAGCTGTAAGCATATTAGAATAATACTTATCGTTGACCTTGGCTACATCTAAGCTAAGGGTCTTAGTCAAATCAAGTTCTTCAATAGCCTTTAAAGGATCAAGGTCTATCCCCAAAGCCCTAGCCAAATCATTTACAGTACCAAGAGGCAAAAAGCCAAATTTAGACTTGTCCTTCTTTTCGGCAAGACCGGCAATAGCCTCACTCACACTTCCATCACCATCCATGACGAAAAAGGCCTCGTACTTTTCCTTACAAGCCTTGTCAGCAAGAGCTGTAATATGGCCTGCGTACTCGGTTTCAATCACATCAACTTGGTCAAAATGTCCATTTAGTTTTTCAAATTACTGGTCTTTAAAGTCAGGGGCTGACTCATTACCAGCTGTGGGGTTGACTAACAACATTGCTTTTTTCATAATTCACCTCCCGATATTTTCTTTATACCCAAAAGGGAAGACTAATTTTTTTATTTAGAACTACCACTTTATTTGAAGATGATTAAAGAGATTATTAGATATTTTAAGAGAGGTGTAAGAAAATTGAGCTAAATTTTCTTGGTCTATATCATTGGTTACAGCATTTTCCCAATTATTTATAACCTGCAAAAGATTAGGGATAAGTGATTTACCATCTTCGGTTAAAAAACATTGGTTTTGTCCTGTGAGTTCAGAGCTTTCTGATCTATATATTAGATTATTTAATTCAAGTTGTTTTAAAAGTTTGGAAAAGTTACCTTTATCAAGTCCTGAAAAATTTATCAGTTTACTTTGATAGATACCAGGCGATTCGTGAATTACAAGCAAAATAATTAATTCCTGCATATTAAGTTTATAATCACTTAACATTGTTTCAAGAAGTTTTTTACCATATCTAAAAAATATATTGAAAAAGCAAATAAAGTTCATTTTTATCTCCTTAATTGTAAAATTTGAATAAATTCAATTTGATTATAACAGGTAAGGTTGTATTTTACAACGATATAATATATAATTTATTTTGGCGAGAAAAATGCCAAATAAGTCAAAAAGTATTTAAAAGGAGAAAACATGTTTTTAGCAATAAAAGAAATGAAAAAGGAGAAAGGGAGATTTATTCTCATAATTAGTATTTTTATACTTATTTCTTACTTAGTCTATTTTCTAGTAGGGCTTGCAAATGGCCTTGCAGTAGACAATAGAACAGCAGTTGACAATTGGGATGCAAGTCATGTTATCTTAGCTGATGGTTCAAATAAAAATATTTCATCATCAATGATTGATAAAGATCAGCTTAAAAAAGACTTACAAGGTCTGGATTATTACTTGGTAAACTTATCAAGATCTGCAGCCTATAAAAATGGGAGCAAAGATGAAATAGATACTATAGATATAAGCCTTATAGGAATTGAAGAGTCTTCAAAATATTTTCCAGAAATTATTGAGGGGAAATTGCCTTCAAAGGAAAAAGATGCGGTTGCTTCATTAAGCTTAAAGCTTGAAGAAGAAATGGAAATAGGGGACGAATTAAAACTTTCAATGAATGGATCCGTTTATAAAATCGTAGGATTTACAGAAGATTATAAGTACAATGTCTCACCAGTAATTTATACAAAATTAGCGGATGCATCAGCTGCTTCCATCATCTATTCACCTGTTGAAAAAGATAGTGAAACTTCTCAAAAAAGTTCAAGCAAATCAGGACAAGATATAGATACAAAATCTGGGGCAACCCCTGGAACTCCTGAGAGAGTTTCTGCAGGCCTTGTAAAGCTTTCAGAAAGTGATAGAACAAAGATTAAGTCCTTGGATGAAAAATATGAACTTGTTACCAAAGAAGACTTTATAAAAGAAATACCTGGTTACTATGCACAGCTTCTTACTTTCGGATTGATGATTATCTTCTTAATTGTAATATCGGCCATAGTTTTAGGAGTATTTTTATATATAGTTACAATACAGAAAAAAGATATATTTGGCATTATGAAGATACAAGGTATATCAAATCAATACATCTCCAAATCAGTCGTAATACAGACTTTCCTAGTTAGTTTCATAGGACTGGCACTCGGACTTTTACTTACTTATGCTACAGAATATTTTCTACCAGTTAGTGTGCCTTTTAGGTCTAATATTAATTACTATTTATTTATTACCATTATAATGATAATCACTTCTCAGCTTGGTGCTATCTTTTCTGTAAAAAGTGTATCAGGTATTGACCCATTAGAAGTTATCTAGGAGGACCTATGGAAATTATTAAATTTGAAAAAGTATATAAAACCTTTGAGGAAAATGGTGAAAAAATTGAAGCCTTAAAAGAAACTTCATTTACATTAAATTCAGGTGAACTTGTTGCTATAATCGGACCTTCAGGTTCAGGTAAATCAACTCTATTGACAATGATGGGTGGCCTACAAAGACCAAGTGGCGGAATTATAACATTTGAAGACAAGAATCTTTCTTCTATGAGTGAAGAGGAAAGAAATAATCTGAGGTTTGATAAAATAGGCTTTATCTTACAATCCTCAAATCTTGTTCCTTACCTAACTTTAGATGACCAATTTGCCCTAGTGGACAAATTCGCAGGAAGAGAAAGAAATAGTGAAAAATCAGATGCAATATTAAAAAAGATGTCCATCCTAAATAGAAAAAAACAATACCCTGGAGACCTTTCTGGCGGCGAAAGACAAAGAGGAGCTATTGCTAGAGCCTTATATACAGAACCAAGCCTTCTTTTGGCAGATGAACCAACCGCATCCCTAGATTCAAAAAAGGCAATAGAAGTTATACAACTCCTAAAAGAACTAACCAAAAATTCAAATAGAACAACTGTAATAGTCACACACGATGAGAGACTTCTCGAGTATTGTGACAGAGTATTTAAAGTAGTAGATGGAGTCGTTGAAGAAATAGGAAAATAATAAACCCACATCCCCCTGTATAAAAAAACATGGGGCTATTGCAAAATAGCCTCCTATCAAAAAAACGGCTAACTCGTAAAGAGTAAGCCGTTTTTTGATATATTTAATGTATGACCAAACACAATAATTATCAAGAAAAGCTGATTCTTCTTTAGAAACAAGTCCTTTAGAATGTTATTGTGGATATAGTTATAAATACATAAATGAATTTCTCAGAACTGAAAAAAATAATCAAATATATAGTGACATGACCGACTTGCTAATATTTGCTTTATGTTTAGCTCCAAAAATTCCAGAAAATATTGTGCCATATAGAGTCGTTGGAAGTGCTATTGCAAAAGAAAATTTTTTGAAAAATAAAAATAAGGAACCATTTCAAGAAAAAGGATTTATGAGCACTAGTTTATAAGAGAATATTACTAATGAATATAATGAAGTATGTGTTGAACCAATGTTATTAAGAATCTTCGTTCCCAAAGACACAATTGGAGTTTATGTTAATGTAATTGCAAAATGATCTGAAGAGGAGATGCTATTGGCACCCAATAATTGTTTAGAGATGATAGAATATCCATAATATGATAAAGAACTAGGTGTAAATGTCTTAGAATGTCAGTTAATAAATTTTATAAGTTAACTTCAAATAAATTTATTATAATTTATTTTCTATATTTAAGTAAAAACACAAAAAACATGATATTTTCTGAATACGACACAAACCTAAAAAAAGCCCTATGATATGTTTGCCAATACGGGGAAAACAATAAAAAAGCCTTTGATATGTTTGCGAAAACGTAAAAATAGGATTTTTATCCATAGTGACGACTCGAGGCATGTGGAGACGATTGCTTTACTTGAAAAATAATTTATTAATAAGGCTTATAATCTTAATATTATGAGTTTTTTTTTGTATTCATATTACAATTATTTTAATTAAGATACTATTTTGTTAATGGTATACTGAGAATATGAACTATTAGAATTTAACGAGGGAAAAAATGAAAAAAATTTTAATCATAGAAGATAACGAGGATATAGGCTTACAATTAAAAAAATACTTAATAAAAAATGGATATGAGGTGGACTTAGCAAAATCTTTTTATGAGGCAACCTACAAGATTAATATTGATATAGATCTGGCCCTACTTGATATAAACCTTCCTGACAAAGAAGGTCAGCACTTGATAGAGAAGCTTAAAGAAAAAGATATTAGGATAATAGTGACAACAGTAAAAAACGATGAAAACTTTATTATTGATGCCCTTGATCAGGGTGCAGATGACTATCTAACAAAACCATTTTCTCTTAGGGTTTTAAGGGCGAGAATAGATGCAGTTTTAAGGACTTTGCCTATCACACAAGATAAAAGTATTTCTTATAAGGATATCAAAATAGATTTGAATAATACTGAAGTCTATTTCAAAAATAAAAAGATAGATTTAACTCCACTTGAATACGAAATCCTGCTACTATTTACAAAAAATCCCCACAGGGTCTATACAAGGAGTCAACTTTTGGAGAACTTTTGGGAAGATAGGGATAAGTTTGTAAATGATAATACCCTTACATCGACAATAAAAAGAATAAGAGAAAAGCTTGATAAGGAAGTTATTTCAACTGTCAGAGGAATCGGTTATAGGATGGTCTAGATGGTATATGTATTTTGGATAATTAGCCTTGGTTTGCTTTATTATTTTTTGGAAGCAAAAATGAAAAAGAGAATCAAAGAGCTTATAGATTTGATAGATAATATGAAAAATCAAAATTACAAAATCCCAATGAAGCAAGATGATTTTTCTATTTTAGAGGATAAAATTTACAAGCTATTTATAGAAATAGTAGAAGCTAAAGAGACAAGCACTAAAAATAGCGAAAAGCAAATAGAATACCTAGAAGATATCGCCCATCAAATCAAAACTCCCATCACATCTATGCTTTTTTCCATAGAAAATTTGGAGATGGACTTTCCAAATAATAGAGATATAGAGATTTTAAAAAGGCAAACTATCAGATTAAATTCTCTATCAGATATTTTGCTCAAATTATCAAGCCTTGATGCAAACAAAGATCCTATGAAAAAAGAGGAAGGTATACTTGATGAATTAATTTCCTATGCCCTAGATAATCTTAATTTAAAAGAATCCACAAGTGTCACTATAGATGATAGTCTAAAGGAGAATATAATGTGCGGAGATTTTTACTGGCTGGCAGAAGCTCTTATTAATATTATAAAGAAT
>JBHWRC010000073.1:0-5694 GCA_043426375.1 Anaerococcus sp. | reverse complement strand
TCTCTTATACTAATTAAATCTTTAAAATATAAATAAATAAGATCTAAAACCTCCTGATAAATCATAAAATGTGGAACTCTTAAATTTTGTTTTTCTAGAATTTTTACCATTTCTCTGTTGGTTAATTCACTAACGTCTTTTACCTGACTGTAACTAAAATTTATATCATTACCATCTAATGAATTGAACCTAAATCTTTTAATATTTTTATTATGATTTTTAGAGTGCCTAATAAGATATCTTGCGATATCTTCATCTTCTAAATCTGGATCTGTTGCTATAATTATTTCGTCCGCCTCGTCAAGATGCTGCTTCATAATCTTATATTGATCTGATTTATCTTGAATGATCATAAAATCAAGTAATCGTGTAGACATAGGTATCTTATTCAATTTGTTTATATTATATTCTTTACTATATTCATCTGGTGTAATTAACCTAACGAGTTTTTTAAAACCATAAAGGATTATTGCATCGCTATACTGCTCATTTTTTACAATATAATGATGATTTTTACTCACTGATTTTTTAAACGTTACTGCATATAATAGCGCATGTTTAGGATTTTCTATTAATATTAATACGTATCCCAATTTTAGGTCAATCTCCTTTTCTACACGTTTTCATTGGTATAAGTCTTGTTCGACTTTTTCATAAAGTCGAACAAGACTTATGGTTTTTAATAATCATAATCATCTTCCTCCAAAACATCACTTTTGGGTTGGAACTTAACGACATTATTTGTCTGATCGTCTATAGTAAAATTACCTATCTCTAAACGTTTGCTGAACTCGTCAATGTATGCAGCAGGATTTCCGAAAGTTTCAGACAATGCATAATTCACTATATCTGATTTCGTACTACCCCTTTTCATTACTTTATTTAATTCTTTTTCAGATCCTATAATATTGTAGAATAGCCCGTCCAATAAAGACTGTTGATTGCTGTTTTTTTGTTCTAATATTTGAATTCGTTCATCCTTTTTTACAATCTGTTCTGATAGGCTTCGGGAATTACTTTGAAGCTTATTAATTTTATTGACAAGCCTATCTAACAAATCATTATAAGGAAGGAGATATTTAATTAACGATTCTTTATCTCCATAATTCTTTTCTATCACATCAAGGATGTCAAAAACGTCTAAGTCCTCTGTTTCGGATAAGGGTATGGTTCTTTTTTTTACTAAATTGTATTCGTCTACTAAATGTTTTCCTTTTGTTTTCCACCACGTATATCCAGGATAAAAATCAACTTGGCCATTATCATACTGCGATTTAACGAAATCATAGATGTCTTTATATGTGATTTTAGATTTGATATTATGGTTTTCATCATATTCAACAATCAGTTTCCTCAATGAAGTCTCTTTTTCTATATCATCCAAAATGCCTTTAGTACCGATTTTATTCATTATCTGAAACCCCTAACATAGACCGTAATTTTGCAATCCGTTTAATATCTAATTGAATTTCCTTTGACGTTGAAGATAAGTCTCGTTTTGTATTATTATTGACGTTTTCTGTGTTATCGAATTGCAGATCAAATAGCGACTGTATAAACTTGATTTTCCCTCTTGTTTCTTCATAAAGTAAATTCAAGTCAAAAGCAATTTGATTTCTTTTTTCTTCTAGTTCTTGATTGGAAATAGACCAATGTTTACAAAAATAACAACCTCTATGTTTCCAATTGAAACTAGGACAGGGCATAGTTTTGTCCATACAAGAGCCTAAATCTAATTTTAAATATTCCTTTTCCTCCACATTCTTGTTTATGTAATTTTTTTTGCTTTGATTCTCAAAAATATCTTGGGATTTTGGATGTAAAAGTGAAATTTCATTGTCATTAAAAGTTGAATTTATTGGTCTATACTGATTGAATTCCTTCTCCATTTTCTGTATTTCAATGTCCATCCAGTTTTCCATATGATTGAAATAGCTATATTGTATATCCTCTGTAATATGTCCTGCCAATCGCTGAATCTCAACCTTGTCATATCCCTGCATCATCATATTAATAATTGCGATGTGTCTTAAATCGCCAAGGTTAATCATTGTATCTATACTACCGATTGCTGAATCAGATATAAATGCCTCTTTTGATCTTGTTGAGTAATTTCTCCGGTAATGCTTATTTATAGAAATAATATTGATTTTATATTTCTCGTGTACTATTTCTTTGAAAAAACTTGCTATTGTATTATTGAAATTATGAT
Source organism: Anaerococcus sp. (assembly GCA_043426375.1). Taxonomy (GTDB): domain Bacteria; phylum Bacillota; class Clostridia; order Tissierellales; family Peptoniphilaceae; genus Anaerococcus. The sequence goes on along the minus strand of JBHWRC010000073.1, from coordinate 3,482 downwards.
AGTTAAACAAAGAATTATCATCATATGTTTTTTTATCATCGCTGAAATAATGACGATAAACCTTATGTGAAATTAAATAATTCGATAGTCCATACTGTTCCGAGCGTATTAAATAGTTTTGAAAAAGGTCGTACAATTCTTGAGGGATAGGTAACGTGTCGTATTCAATGTCTGTTCGATGTGTACTAATTCGATCGTACTTCATTCTTGGAAAGGTGATGAAATAATTTCCATCCTTTAATGAAAAACAATTTCTTTTAATGTGACAAAACTCAATTACCCTCATAGGGATAATAGTTGTTAGATTCCACCATAAAACAAGAGGAAAATATTTAAGTAATTTTTCACTATCGTTTTTTACCGCTTCTTCGTACCAACTGTCTAGACATTGTTTTATGGTTAAAATATCTTTGAAAGACGGCAACTTTCTGTAGTTTTTTTCCAATTTGATTTTCGCTTTATGTTCGTTTAAATCATTTATGAAATATACAAATTCATCTCGATTATAAAATTCTAAAAAATTGACAAGATCCGATATAAATCTATACATAACATTGTTAGACACTTTTTTGACGTTATATTGATTTTTTGAACCTCTACGGATAAGATTGCTTTCCTGAATCATTTCCAATAATTCACTATGTTCCCTAAGACCCTTTGTAGATAGAAAAGCAGTAACAAGGTTTAAAAGCCTAGCCTTTGTAACCGTTATAGAGCTTTCATTAAGTTTTTTGGCCATCCAACATTTCACTGCGATAAATAATTCCTCTTTATTTTCAGTTGTACCAAATTTTAAAGAGTGGGAAATCATCGTGTAATCAAAAACCACGTTACTTCGCGTGAACTCTTCATTAAAAATCCATTTACTATCTTCAAAATTTACACTAACTTTTTTAACTCTATAATCATGAAAGCTTTCTAAAGACTTCTTTGCCTCTTCTACATTCTTGCTAATATCAAACCCAGCACCTCTTATATCCCCTGGATTAATACTGCTGAAATCAAGCATTAATGATCCTACATTCCTTTTGCTTGCCACACACGTCACCCCCCTAGTATTCCTGAAGTTCTAAAACTCTTTAGTCCTTTTGTTGATAAATCTAGACCTAAGTTCTTTATTCGCTCGGTATTTCCTTCTACAAATCCATCTACAACCTCTCTGCCAAATCTACTTCTTGCTTGATCAACAACGTTATGCAGTAGAAAAAACTGGTTTGCAAGCTTCTGTTTTTCTCCGATGGTTGCACTATCAAACTCTTTTGCTATTTTTTCCATCATAAAGATATAATTGTCCATTATATTTTCTAGCGCATACACATTAATCATTGATGCTGCACAAGTATCACACGATGGTCTTTCACCGTATTCATTCTCATATTTACATTCAGCATAGATACATTGATGGTATCTCTGTTTTGAAGGAAGCGATCCTGTTAGGGATTGGTAAAAAAGGGCACGAAGTCCTTCCATATCAAACTCTGCGAGGTATTTTAATACATGCTCCCTTTCTGTTGTGATTCTGTTAATTAATCCTGCGGTCGCTTCAATTTTAAAAACATCACCGAATTGCTTATTTACCTCTAACATTCTTTCCGTTTCGATACTTTTGTTTGTTTCAGTGCCAAAAAGTATATTCGTTAAGGTTTGTGTTACAAATCCAAATTGATTTCTTTCAAACAATTCATCCACAAGATTCTTCACTTGTTCGTTAGATAGCTTAATATAATGGTTAATGGTTGTTTGATCTTGCAAGTGGCTTCTTGATACTTGTGATTCTTTTAACCCTTTCCCCATATGTCTAAGCACTGACCAGATTAGAGTGTTAAGAGTTCTATTCATCTTTCTGTTTTCAAATTTAAATCCATTAGTAAACTCTGAAAAGAAATCTTTATGTGGATTATATTTTTTCACTAAATGACCTGATAAATCTATTAAGGTAGAACTACTATCCAATGTTGCTCTTCTACGAAACTCACAAATACTTATCGCAGTTGCAAAAGCAACTTTGAGTGGCTCACCAATAGTAAATATTCCTTCAGCACTTACATCTGTTTTATTTATTTTTGTTACATACCTGCTAATTTGATAAATGATATTGTTTGCATCCTCCACCGAAGGATCATTTCTCTTTAACCACTCCAAGTTTTCAATTGAGGTAGTTGATAGATCAATTCTTGGAATTTGTGATAGTACGGTACTATGTCTCCAATTATTTGTTAATTGAACTAGAATATATAACCAGCAACTGTCGTATCGTTTATACTTTGTATAATTCATGCTTTGGATTAACTCAGTAACATCTTGTATTGCTTTCTCTTTATGAAATCCTACACGATTGGTATATTTGTATAGCTCATGATATTCCTCTAAAGAATAAATATCCGTGGCTACTTCCTTAATTCTTTTAAAGGTTCTTGGGTCATTTAATTCATCTACGCTATACGGTAAAGGTAATCCTTCCATAGTAAAAGTTTCAAGCATTTGTTTTAAGAAATAATAGAAATCCCCTTGATAACTTCTTCTAATATTAGGTGTATCGTTAAGAAATTTACTATTGATTTCTTTTCCAGAATAGGAGTATATTTCTTTATTAAAAGTAGTGAATATTATTTCCGTACATCTGGCAAATTGATTAGTTAGAAATGTAATTCTATTCTTATCAGACATCCTAGTCCTAAGAAGGTATTTTTCAACATACTGATACCATAATAATTTTGTGTTTTGCTGAGTTTTTGTAAATTTAATATTTAACACTTGCTCAACTTTGAAAAGAAAATCTTCAAAAGGATCTTCTATCGACATAGAATTCATATCCAAATAAAGCTTATAATCCGCCCATAGATTATCAATTTCGTTTTTTTCATAGAGTTTCATTTGAACACCAAAGTGTGAGATTAATAGCAGTGGGGGATCAACTTTTGTTACCTTTATTCGAACCTTATCTTCTCCGCCTTTTATATATTGCGCAAAAGCATTACTATATTTCGCTTGAATTTGCTTCGCTGTGTAATAATTGTTGCTATATTTTTCAATAAGCCTTGCTTGTTCAGAAAACAATTCGAATACGTGCTCTTTTTCAAAAAGCATTCTGTCTCCATATTTATCTGACACGAATAACAACTTTTCTTTAATTAACCTTTGAGTAGTCGCATAAGAACAATTTAATTTTTTCATAACCTCATCAAGTGACAAATAGTTGTGTTGATTTTTATATTTTTCGAAAGTATGAGTTCTCCACCCCCATTGTCCCTTGCCTGCCACTGTGTTTATTATCTCAGTTAGTTCTTGTGCTATTTCTATTGAAACAAAAACATCTAAATTTCCACCAAGTATAATTTCAGTTGGGTTTAGTTTTTTATAATATTTGTGAATTGTAGCGTCGCTAACAACTTTTTTTAGTTTTGCCTTGAGAGATGCCTTTGGTACATAATTTCTAAAAAAACGTTTTACATCTTCTTTCAAATATAAGTTTTTAATATTTT
>JBHWRC010000072.1:0-4087 GCA_043426375.1 Anaerococcus sp. | reverse complement strand
AAACAAATAAATAAAATAAAGATTAAAAATTCTGAAAAAAACCTAGCTATCATGAAAACAGCAAGAAAAATTCTTATAGACTTAAATAAACAAAAACCCTAGATAGGAGAGTCAAGTCCATAATATTGTGTAAAATTTACTAGCACAATATTTACTATTTCATTCTAATATATAATTTAGAAGATGTTAGGAGGTCCTCATTGATATCAATGAGGATTGGCCTCCTAAAGTCGACGGACAAGTTATTTACAGACCCACTGTAGTCGCATAAGATTTCATCTATAAAAAATCTTGTTTTAGCACCACAAGTTTCGCAGTATCTGGCATTACTTGGGTTATGATGTATTTTACCAATATCATCAAAACCATTAAAATTCTGAGTCTGAATTCCTTCACAATCATTATATAAGTTTGTCCCACATATTTTGCAAAACAATGCTCATCACTAAACTCTTCGTTTCCACATTTATGACAAATTTTTACTTTCATTGTTGATTCATCAAATTATATACCATCATCATATATCATATCTATCTCACCTCTCCTGGTTATTTTCTTGTATATGCTCTTTCATGTCAGGACTTGAGGTTGAAATAGAGAAATAAGCATACAGCTTTGTAATAATACAGGTCTGTCTTTTGTATTGGGTTGGATGATATAAAAAATGGTGATATAATGTATATATTGAAAAAATTAATTTTTCATTTATTTAGAGATGAAATCAATAGAGAAGCACTTAATATAAGAGAAAAATATATAGGTTTAAGCAAAATTTTATAGACTTGTTAGAAATTTGTTATATCTCCTTGTCATAATAGTTATAGATTAAGCAGGACGTTGTTATATGACAAATGAAATATTAAAAATAAATGACTTAAATAAATCTTTCGCCAAAAGAAAGGTTATTAATAAGTTAGATTTAACTGTCAGTCGAGGAGATATATATAGATTTATTGGAGCGAATGGTCAAGGAAAAACGACGACAATCAGAATGATTACGGGTCTAGTTTTCCCTGATTCAGGTGAAATATTAATCAACGGGAAGTCAGTTTTTAATGAAAAGAAAACTTCATTAAAAAAATTGGGTGCCATGGTCGAAGCTCCTAGATTTTATGAAAATCTATCAGGATATGAAAATTTCAAATTGATGGCAAATCTTATTGATAATGTAGGGGAAAAAGAAATACAAGAAGTGCTTGAACTCGTTCATCTAAGTGATAGACAAAAAGATAAGTTTTCTAATTATTCTATGGGAATGAAGTAAAGACTAGGAATAGCCAATGCCTTACTTGGAAATTCAGATTTGATTATTCTTGACGAACCGACAAATGGTCTAGATTCAAATGGAATGGAAGAATTACTTGAACTCATAAATTATCTTGCGAATATCTTTCAAAAGACTTTTTTTATATCCTCCAATCTTCTTCACGAGATGGAAGGGATATGCAATGCAAAATAGAAATTGATGATATGGAGGGGACATTCCCTACTATCACACCCTTTGGAATGGCTGCACTGCTTCCGAATACTAGGCTCCAAACTGAAATTAGAAATAATAACCTCAAAGTACTTATTGATAGAGAGTCAACTGATATGTCTAATGGACAAAAAGTTTTACAAAGGGCTAACAAGAATTCCAGAGTGCTTAAATATGATGATTTAATTCATATGAAGAGGGAAGAGAGAAAAGCTGAAGTAAAAGGTATGGAAGTTGTTTATATCTATCATGATCAAATAGATGCAGCTGCGCATGTATCAGAGTCTGGAGTTTTTTTTGCCTGTGATAAGGCCATTGTTAAAATAAAGAATCTTGTTAGAATTCCTGTGAATGATTTTTCTGCTGCTAATATTATGATTACCTCAGATCATGGCTTTCTCTATACTTATGAAAAGTTTACTGAGGTTGACAAGATATCTAAAGAAAACTTTGAAGGACTTGTTGAATATGGTAGAAGATATGCAATAAAGGATGAATCTGCTAATCCAAGTTTTTTGATGCCCTTAAATTTGTTGATGATAAATATGGACTTAAGGGATTTGCACCAAAGCATAATATTCGTACCAAAAAGCATGGTGGAGGAATTAATTTTTTCCATGGGGGATCTCACTTAAAGAAGTGGTTGTTCCATTGATTAGATATAGGCATTTAGGAAATGATAATAAAGAATATCTGAGAAATAGGAATGAATATGATGTAAAAACCGTGGAACTTAATATTCTTTCCATAGGAAGAAAAATTAGCAATATGATTTTCAACCTATCTTTATATCAGAGTGAAATGCTTTCTGTAAATAGAGAAACAGCTAATTTCCTTCTTTACTTTGTTGACGAATATGGAGAAAAAATTTCTGATGAAGTCCGTATTATAGCTGATAAGAATACTGACAATGAACAAGATAGGGTATTTAATGTAACATTCAACTTGAAAGCTGGAAAATATGACAATAAAAAGACTTATAAGCTTGTCATCTATGAAGAGTTAGGTCATATTTTTCAAAAAAAAATTGAGTTTGCTATAGATATTCCCTGCGCCACAGGTGAATATGATTTCTTTAGTTAATAATTATTATGTACAATCTTGTTTATCTAAATATGTAGATTTTAATATTGACACTTACAAGCAATTTATGTTTGTATCATAAGGGGGATTATTTGAAATTTGTAGAATACAAAGATAGTGAAGATAAGAAAAAATTATTAGAATTTTTAGAAAATGCCGAGTGGAAACCAGGTCCTTTGACTGCTCAGACTATAAAAAATGGGAACTATGAAGAGAAATTTGGAGGAGGTGGTCTTTTCTTTTATTTAGAAGATAATCTTCCACTAGCCTTTGGATCTTTGGTTAAGGAGGATTATATCAAAAAACCAGGACTAAAACCTTGGATTGCTATGATTTATGTCGATCCTAAATCAAGGGGGAGGAGATTATCAGAAAAGATGACCTTATTTTTAGAGAATAAGGCCAAAGAACTAGCTTATGATAAGGCTTATATTATGACGCAACACAAGGGACTTTATGAAAAATATGGATATGAACTTCAAGAAATAATATATGGTAATATTCATGGAGAAGATTATTTGTATAAAAAATCCTTATATAAATCATAGTAATAAGGTGAACTTGAATTGGTGTTCATCTCCTATAAATAATAATATAAACCCGATTAAAGAATTTAAATTTTTTAAACAAAGACCCCTTACGAGATAAAAGTAAGGGGGCTGTATTAGTTTATTTTTTTATAAATTGTGATATTATCATATGAATACCATTTGTTATAATTGACATGCCTAGAAGTATATTAAGTGTAAAGAGTCCTCTTAATGGCTCTATTGCTATAGAAAGTCCGAAAAAGACTAAAAGGATATCTAATATTAGATTAAAATACTTCATTGAATTACTTTGTTTTAGGCCGTAAAATATTCCAGTTACTCCATCAATTATGAACCATAGGGCTACCATGTAGAAAACATCGAGCCTAAAATGAAGGATTAGTTAAAAATATAATACTGAGAATTAATGAAACTATACCATATAATAATTGTATTTTATCAATGATATCCACTCTTTTATAAGTTATATATGAATTATATATAAAGAAGCAACCCCTTATCAAAACAGCCATGCCATTAGTGAAATAATGGTTAAAATTGTAGTTATGGGTCTATTTAAAATAAATATACCAAAATAAGGTAATTCCTAGATCTATCAATATTGATAGAATTTTATTTTCTTTTTTCATTAAAGTTCTCCTAATTTTTATATCTAAATCATATCATATCACCATGTAGTTAACAATTATAATTAGGATTAATTGAAATATTATTGTTTTAAGTAAAGCCGTTTTATATCTTCGCTTTATCTCTAACTTATAAAAATGGGGCTGTTGCAGAATGAATAAATCGTCCCAATATCACCAGAGGGTCTCAATGAGCCGACAGGCTAGTTTCTTAGAAAATTTTGCCTCCATGAGCCGGCAGGCTATAGATGGCCTACCGGCCTTTAGAGGTAAAATTTTCTAAGAGAACCCTCTGCTGATGGGACGATAGTTATTCACAATTTGCAACAACCCCTAATTTTTTGTTAAAT
>JBHWRC010000071.1:0-10116 GCA_043426375.1 Anaerococcus sp. | reverse complement strand
CCAAGAAGAAAACCAAATGAGTTTATTTGATGGTTTATTCTAATGAAAAAGCTGAATTCTATCTTAAAAAGAATTCAGCTTTTTTCTATCTTTGCTATTTGTTTTTTAATAAATTTACCTGCTGATCTTGCTATGGCAGTAGGCCTATCTATTGTAATAAAACTATTTTTGTAGAGCCTTTTAGAATTTTCAACCCTATTTGAGTTTATAATTGCAGAGATATTTACACCCATTCTCCTAAGCTCATCAAGACTTTTGCTGCTATCTTCTAGGGCAGGCCCATCTTCATAGGCCTTATTAATCTTAAAAGCCTTGCCCACAAGAGGTCTTAGGTCTTGGGGATTTGCATCTGTTAGGACAATTGTTAGACTATTTTTATAATCTAGATTTAAAATTTCCTGATAGGCTCTAAAAACCAAGCTGTCCCTATTCCAACCCATAGCTTTGAAGCGAAAAATATTATCAAAATAAGCCTTCTCATCATAATCTTTTAGGATAGTTAAGATTGTATAGTCTCCCACAGTTTGGAATGAAATAACCCTGTTTAAAATTCCATTATTTTCTAAGGACTTGGACAGAATATAGGCTTCGATTGCAACATCCGATTCCTTATCGAGTAAGGATGCTGAGGCATCAAGGACAAGGTCGATATTAATTGAGGGATCTGTTGTAAGATTTTTCTTAGAAAAAATCTTAGCCTTTTCTTTGATTTCTGATTTGTAGGCAAGCTTAGGAACAAGCTTGCCCTTATAGGAAAGATTATAGTCAAAAGAACTTACACTATTATATTTAAGCTTGATTTCCTTGCTAAGCTTTGTGATTTCCCTATTATAAAGATTTCTATTTGACTTAAATTTTAAAAGGTGCCTAGTTATTGTTTTTTGGTTTAGGTCTTGGTCTAAATTTTTATCGTCCTTTCTTATACCCTTTGTGAAAAAAACTTTTGATTTCTTATGGCCATCAGTACAGACTTTTCGATTTATAAGAAGATTTCTTTTTTCATCAAATAAAGACTTGCCAAAGGATCTTTCTATGTATGATTCTTTTTCTTTTCGCCTTTTACTTTTAAAATCAAATATAAAAGCTCCGATGCCCTTAGTTTTTCTCACACTTCTGGCAAAGTCACTAGGCATATTTGATCTTTCAAGGCTTAATAGACCTGCATTTTCAAAAAGAGAAATTTTTAGGGTAGGGAATTTTTCTAGGATATTAGAATCCCTATATGAAAGGTACTTTCTAAAAAGTTCTAAGACTCTTTTGTAGACATCATCTTTGTTTGTATCTGGAGTTAGCCTTAAATTATCAAAAATTATCTTTTCTTTTTTTGAAAGCTTGTAGGGCTTTAGACCTAGGATTTTAAAATTTTTTGCCATGTAAAGGCGGTAGATAGTATTTTCCCTTAGGGCGAGGGTTCTTCTTTGTAGGTCATATTTATCTGATAGGAATTTTTCAGCATAATCTTTTCTTAAATTTTCTAAAACTGACCTATTCTTGATTTCTTTATTGTAGGCGAAGTCTTCGAGGAGGAAAAGCAAGGCCATATCATAGCGGTCTCGCCTTAGATTATAAGCCCACTTGTCAAATAGGTTTTTAAGTGGTTCTGACCCTAGGTATTTTACAGAAAGTCCAATTATTAGATTAGTGTAAAAGTCAGGATTGCCATCTATATTTTCTCCAATTAGAAAGTTATCCCAAGTATAATCACAAGCTCCTGCCCACTGGATATTTGCTATTTGATTTTCATTAATATTATTACTGTTCTTATCCATTTACAATGTCTTTATAGTAAATATTATCTTCAAACCTTGCCCTTATTAAATCCCTTATCAAATCAGCTTCATAATCATCAAAAATCTTATTTACCAAGCACAAATTAAGGGCTTCCTTAAATTCTATACCTTCTTTTACGAGGTCAATAGCATCGAAGATTCCCCTAAGGTCTGGTGCGGATTCTGATATTTCATGGGCCCTAGCTTTTGTTTTTAGGTCGGAGAAAAATTTTGCTATTTGATCAATTATTTCAGTATTTAAGTCTTTGTGCTCATCTTTTATGAGGTATTTTAGGTCAGTATCAGAAATTTGTGGCATTTTTATGACTACAAATCTTGAAAGAAGGGCTTCGTTTAGGTCTCTTGTTCCTTCGTAGCCATAGTTCATAGTTGCAATAAAACGTGTAGCAGGGTGTACTTCTATAAGGTCATAGCCTGGTATATCGATTTTTCTCCTATAGTCTAAAACAGAATGGAGTACAGCTATTGCTTCATTTTTTGCCATATTTATTTCATCTAAGACCGCAAAACCTCCGTGATGGCTTGCTAGGGCAATTGGCCCTTTTCTAAAGACTACATTGCCAGAATTGAGGGTATCATCACCTATCAAAGAGCTAGAATCCACACTTAGATGAAAGGAAATATTCCACATTGGTCTATTAAAAAGAAAGGCAAGGTTTTCTGCAAGGACGTTTTTGCCGGTAGACTTATCTCCTACAAGGAGGATGTTTTTACCGGCTAAAATTGAAGAGATCGCCTTATCCAGGATGTCATTTCCCATATAGAGAAATTTAGGATTTGGAATTCTTGCCCAAAGTTCTTCACTTACAGGGTATTTTTCTTTAAATTCATCTATATTTTTATTATGGCTTTTCATCTTAGCGCTCGATTGTGTTTATTTCGTTTTTTATATATAATTTTTTAAAACTTCCAAATCCAAAAGCTGATATTTCAATTTCCATTTCATCGTCGTTAACAAAGGAAAAGAAATTAGGATTTACATATATATCTATATCTTTATTTGCGTACTTTCTATAATGGTCCTTATTTCCAAGAACTTTCGTTGATACATCAAAGTCCACAGTACCTACAGTACAGCATGATTCCTTGCTATCTAGGTCTGGGTTTATAAAGATTTCTCTAATATTTTTCTTATCGGCAAAGGCCTTTGCCTTATTGGTAATAATAAATTTCATATTGCCTCCTAGTTTTATTATATAAAAAAAGGGCGGCCAAGGCCACCCAATTTGATATTAATCTAAAATTATTGAATCAATTCTAGCTTTGTTTTTCTTTCCACATCTAATTATGAATGCTGCATAGCAGATTGTGATTACTGCTGCTAGTGGATAAGCAATTGTGTATGGTTGTCTAAATCCGATAGGGTCAGCATTTATAATAAATGCGAATACTACGAAACAGTAGAAGATGCCAGGGATTAATGTAATTAGGTAGTTTTTGTTGTTATACATTAAGTAAACTGTCGCAACTCCTAGTGCAAAGATTGCTACGAATTGGTTTGTAAATCCGAAATATCTCCAAAGAATGTTAAATCCATTTGGATTTGTTTTTGCAAAGTATAGGATACCAGCTGCAGGTATAAATAATACTGCTGCAAGACCGGCTCTCTTGCCAGCGTTTCTTTGGTCGATGTTCATTTCTTCAGCAATTATTAGTCTTAGAGATCTAAATGCTGTATCGCCTGATGTGATAGGAAGAGCTATTACACCGATGATAGCAAGTAGACCACCGAAATTACCCATGAAGTATTTTGATATATTACCAACCATGATAGTTCCTGGTGTGTCAAGGGCGCTTTCTCCTGTAGAGAATAGAACCATAGCACCTGCTGCCCAAATCATAGCTATAAAGCCTTCAGCAATCATTGTTGAGTAGAATGTCATCCTTGCTTCTTTTTCAGATTTAACAGTTCTAGAAACAAGGGTTACTTGTGAGCCGTGGAAGCCTGATAGGATACCACATGCAACTGTGATAAAGAATGCTGGGATGAATTTTTGTCCGCCTGGGTGTTCTGCAAGAAGACCTTGGCCTTCAAATGCTAGGTGGGCATTACCCTTAAAGATTACACCTATAAGTACTCCTATAGCAGAGATAATTAGGAAGGCACCAAAGATTGGGTAGATTCTTCCAATAACCTTATCGATAGGCATAACAGTTGATAATATGTAGTAAGCAAAGATTACTGCATAGATAATCCAAATAACTGTACCTTCAGGATCTTTTCCTAAAACGAATTTAGCAATTAAGTCCCCAGGTGTATAAACAAATACAACCCCTGTAAGCAGTAGAAGTAGAGCGATTATTACGTTATAGAATACTCTAACGCCGCCACCTAGGTACTTACCAACTAGTTTTGGTACTTGGCTACCGCCGTTTCTCATAGAAATAAAGCCTGTCATAAAGTCGTGAACTGCACCTGCAAGTACACAACCAAGTGGGATTGCAATAAATGCAATAGGGCCAAATAGGATACCTTGGATAGGTCCTAGGATTGGGCCTGTACCGGCTATATTAAGTAAGTTGATTAACCAGTTTTTGGTCTTACTCATGACAACGAAGTCAATACCGTCGGCCTTTTTGACTGCTGGAGTTTCTCTATCATCTGGTTCTAGTTGACTTTCAACATACTTAGAGTAGAAATAGCCTCCTCCTAACAAAATTATAAGTCCAATAATAAATAGTGTCATTGTTTCCTCCTTTATTTATTATTCTATATTCATTATAAAATAAATAAAAAAATAATACAAGCCTTTTCCTAAAATTCAACAAGAAAAACCTTTTCATAATAATAGTTATAAATGAAATATAATTCGCAAAACAATAATTTTTTGAATTCTTATTAAGTAATTAAAGACTTATGAATATTGATATTTATAGATAAGAAAGTATAGTAAACTTAGTAAGAGTGGGGCAGAAATTCCACTTTTTTTTAATGTTATGGGGGATGTGAGATGGATTTAATAGAAAAACTAAGAGATATACTGGAAAAAGATATAGAAAATATGGGCTATGAGCTTGTAGATATCGAGTTTATAGGACCAAGAGATGGAAAGAGACTAATTTTTTATATCTACAATGAAGAAGGTATAACAATTGATGATTGCGAGAGGGTAAGTGGATTTCTTGATGAGAAGCTAGATGAACTAGACTTGATCAAAAACGCCTACTACCTAGAAGTATCCTCTCAAGATCTTTCAAGACCACTTAAGACAGACAGGGACCTTTTAAGAAATAAGGATGAGCTACTTAAGATTAAGCTTAAAAATGGCAATCTTATCCTAGCTAAATTAAAAGATATCAAAGAAGAATCTATTGTTTTTATAGATGAAGACAATGAAGAAGTAGAGATTAATAAAGAAGATATCAAAGAAATAAAAATAGAAATAGTATTCTAGGGGGAATGAAAGATGAATAAAGACTTTATGCTAGCCCTCGATGAGCTTTGCAAGGATAAGAATGTAGATAAGGAAGTAATCCTTGAGGCTCTTGAGAAGGCACTTGTAAAAAGTTATCAAAAAAATTATGACAACCAAGAAAATGTGGACGTAGTTATAGACCATGATAGTGGTGAAATTGGAGTTTTTGCGATAAAAGATGTAGTTACCGAAGTAGAAGATGGCATAAGGGAGATATCTCTTAAGGATGCTAAAGAAATTGATGCATCGCTTGAAGTTGGAGATACTGCTAGGATTAAACTTATACCTAAAAACTTCGGTAGAGTTGCAGCTCAAACTGCAAGAAACATTGTTATCCAAAAGATAAGAGATGCCCAAAGAGAATCCCTTTTTGGTGACTACTTAGATAGGGAAAACGAACTGATTACAGGTCAAATTCAAAGGGTAGATAAATATAATGTCTATGTAAACCTCGATAGGATTGAAGGAATTGTCCCTATTAAGGAGCAAGTTCCTACAGAAGAATATCTTCCAAATGAGAGAATGAAATTTTTGATCAAGGAAGTAAGAAACTCTGGTAAGGACCCACAAATTGTCCTATCTAGGTCTTCAGAAAACCTGGTGACAAGACTCTTTGAACTAGAAGTACCTGAAATAACTGACGGTGTAATTGAAATATATTCTATAGCTAGAGAAGCAGGTTCTAGGACAAAGATGGCAGTTTTTTCAAACGATGACACCGTAGATGCAGTAGGTGCATGCATTGGCTATAAGGGTGCGAGAGTAAATTCAATAGTAGACTCTCTTCAGGGTGAGAAAATTGATATAATAAATTATTCGAAAAATATTGAAGAATTTATTTCAAACGCCCTGTCCCCAGCAGATATAATTGAAGTTTATGTAAATGAGAGAAACAAGCAATCACTTGTAGTTGTAAATGAAGACCAATTATCACTTGCCATAGGCAAGGAAGGCCAAAACGCAAGACTTGCAGCAAGACTTACTGGATGGAAGATTGATATCAAATCAAGCGTAGAGTTTGAAAACCTAAGCCAAGATGATATTGACAAAATCTTAGGCCTAAATGAAGAAGATAGCGAATTAGGTGAAGATTTCACTATAACTTCAAGTACTGATATTATAGATTTAGAAGAAGACTTAGGTGAATCTGATGATAATTTTACTGAAGAAAACGAAGACAATATAGATGAAGACTTATCAGAAAAAGATTCAGAAGAGATTGTAGAAGATTTTAAAGAATATGATGAAGACTAGGAGATAGATTTCAGATCAGGTAAAAATGTAATGAAAAAAGTTCGCAAAATACCACAAAGAAAATGTATTGTGTGTGGAGAATTAAAAGATAAAAACGACCTTCTTAGAATTGTAAAAAACAAAGAAGAAGGAATCTTAATAGATGAAAGAGGAAAGATAAACGGAAGAGGAGCCTATGTATGTAAGAGTGAATCTTGCATCAAGGGTCTAAAGAAATCAAATAAGCTAAACCAAGCCTTTAAAATGAAAATAGATGATGATATCTATGAGGAGTTAGAAGCTTATGAAGTAAAATGAGGTGATTAGATGGCTGATAAAATAAGAGTATACGAATTAGCAAAAGAAAATGGATTAGAATCAAAAGAGATGATCAAAATCCTAAATGATGAATTTAACTTAGGTATAAAATCCCACATGTCAATGATAAGTGGGGAAGACCGTAAGTTAATAAATGAATACCTTACAGAGCTAAATGGTGAAGAAAAAAATGATGTTAGCGAAGAAGTAGAAGTAAAGCCTAAAGCTAAGACAAAAGTAAAACAAGAGAAAAAAAGGGAAAAGAAAATTGACCCTAAAAATATAAGTGACGACGAAGACGAAGATAAACCAGCTAAGAAGAACAGAAAAAAGAAAAATAAGAAAAAAAGATCAAAGAAAAGCAATAGGCAAGAGAGAAATATGAAAGCTAATAAAGATTCACGTATAGAAATACCAGAAACTGTAAATGTCAAAGCATTTGCTGACAAACTTGGCGAAAGCCCAAACTCTGTAATAGGAAAACTGATAGGTCTTGGCACAATGGCAGGCCTAAATGACCAAATAGATTTTGATACAGCAAACCTTGTAGCCATGGAATTTGGCAAGGAAATCATTTTAGAAGAAGCATATGACGCCCTAGAAGAGCAATCATATGACTTAGACTACGAAGATAGGGAAGAGGACCTAGTAGAAAGACCTCCAGTTGTATCAGTAATGGGTCACGTAGACCACGGTAAAACAAGTATACTAGACGCTATAAGAAATACTTCTGTAACGCGTGGAGAAGCTGGTGGTATAACCCAACATATAGGTGCTTATACTGTAGATATCAATGATAAGGAAATTTCTTTCCTAGATACACCAGGCCACGAAGCCTTTACAGAAATGAGAATGAGAGGTGCCCAATCAACTGATATTGCAATCCTTGTAGTAGCAGCAGATGATGGTGTTATGCCACAAACTGTTGAGGCAATCAACCACGCTAAGGCAGCTGACATTCCAATAATTGTAGCAATCAACAAGATGGATAAGGATACAGCCGATCAAAATAGAGTAATGCAAGGCCTAATGGAATATGGTCTTGTACCAGAAGAGTGGGGCGGAGATACTATAATGGTACCAGTATCAGCCCACACAGGTGACGGAATTACAGACCTACTTGAAATGGTCCTACTAGTAGCTGAAGTTAGAGAACTTAAGGCAAATCCAAACAGGGAAGCTGTGGGTATTATAATTGAGGCCCAACTTGATAAGTCAAGAGGTCCAGTTGCAACAGTATTAGTACAAAAAGGAACCCTACATGCAGGTGACTATGTAGTAACTGGATCTTCTTCAGGTAGGATTAGGGCTATGTTTGACTCAAAGGGTAAATCAATCAAGGAAGCAGGCCCTTCTATACCAGCACAAATTCTAGGTCTATCAGACGTAGCAGAAGCTGGAGATAAGATATACGCAGTACAAGATGAGAAAATCGCTCGTGAGTATGCAGATAAGGCAGCAGAATTTAAGCGTGAAGAAAGACTAATCGCAAAGGCTAATACCAACCTTGAAGATATGTACTCAGACATTCAAGAAGGTGAGCTAAAAGAACTTAATATAATTGTTAAGACAGATGTTAAGGGAACTGTAGGTGCGGTAAGCACATCACTTACAAAACTATCTAACGAAGAAGTTAAGGTATCAGTAATAGCTGGAGCTGTAGGGGGAATAACAGAATCAGACGTCCTTCTAGCCCAAGCATCAAATGCGATTATAATCGGTTTTAACGTAAGACCAACCCAAGGTGCTTTAGAAAGAGCTAAAGAAAATAATATAGAAATCAGAACCTACAGCGTAATCTACGAAGCAATCGAAGATGTTTCAAAGGCTATAGTAGGTATGCTAGATCCAGAATTTAAGGAAAATGTCCTCGGTAGGGCTGAAGTTAGAGATACCTTCAAGATACCAGGAGCTGGTACAATTGCTGGTGTTATGGTAACTAACGGCCTTGTAACAAGAAAATCTAAAATAAGACTCTTAAGAGATAACGTAGTTATCTTTGATGGTGATATTTCATCAATGAAGAGATTTAAGGACGATGCATCAAAGCTACAAGCAGGCTATGAAGGCGGTATCGGACTTGAAAGATACAACGATATTAAGGTAGGCGATGTAATGGAAGCCTACGAAATGGTTGAAACAGAAAGAAGTTTATAGATGAATAAAAAAAGAACGGCTAGAATTTCTTCTGAAGTCAAAAGGGAAATTTCAAAAATAATTGTAAATGACCTAAATGACCCAAGATTAACGATTGACGCTATGGTCTCCGTCACAGATGTGGAAGTTACAAACGACTTATCCTATGCAGATGTCTATATATCAGTTCTTGGAGATGAGAAAAACAAGGACGATGTAATGGAAGCACTTGATCAAGCCACAGGTTATATCAAAATCCTAATCGGTGAAAGAATGAGACTAAGAACTATGCCAGAATTTCGTTTCAAATTTGATGAATCCATAGAGCGTGGAGCTTATATGGACAAACTTATAGCAGAAACAATCGCAAAGGATAAAAAAGTAAATGAAGCTAGAGAGAATCAGTAAAGAACACTTAGATGAATTTATAAAAATGGTTGATGAGGCGGAAACAATCGCTATTGCAAGCCATGTAAACCCAGATGGTGACAACCTAGGATCAACTCTTGCCCTAAGACGTTCACTCGAAAAATACGGCAAAGATATCGAAGTAATTGCAATCGATCCAATCGATGATTACCTAAAGTTTTTGCCAGAACTTGAACATTACAAAGAAGCATCTAGGGATAAGTACGACCTATTTATGATCCTTGATTGCTCTGAGTTTGATAGGATTGGACATGCAACTGAAATTGCAAAAAAATCTGATAAGACTCTTGTAATCGACCACCATGTTGGTGGAAAAATCAACTGTGATTTAAATATGATCTATGATAAGGCACCAGCAACTTGTGAAATAGTCTATGAACTAATCGACAGACTAGATTTACCAATGGATGAAATAATTGGCACACTTCTATTTACAGGCCTTTGCACTGATACCGGTAGGTTTATGTATTCAAATGTATCTGAATATACATTTAAGGCTGCAGGTAGGCTTATCACAAGTGGGGTAGACTATGAATATATTTATAAAAACCTCTACCAATCACAACCAGTGTCAGTCATGCAATTTCATAACGAAGTAATCCAAAATGCAAAGTTTTTTGATAAAAAAGCTTTCGCTATTGCAAGTAAGGATATGGTAGCAAAACACGGTGTCCAAATGGGTGATGCTGAATCAATTGTTAATAAATTAAGGGACCTTAAGGAAGTCAATGTATCGATGATTGTAAAAGAATACGATGACGGAGAATACAAGGTTTCTATGAGAAGTAAAACAA
>JBHWRC010000070.1:0-11791 GCA_043426375.1 Anaerococcus sp. | reverse complement strand
AGTCTTCTCGTTTTACCAATGGAGGAATTCATAAAGATATTGTTTTGGTAGAAAAGCTGAGAGAATTAAGAGATCATCGTTCACCAGAAGGTCGTGTCATTCGTGTTGTAGAAAGAAATCCTGTAGTAACAGGAATTCTACATAAAAGTAAAAATTATGGTTTCTTAATTTTAGATGATAAAAGATATGGTTTTGATCTATTCATTGGAAAAGGAGATTTAAACCAGGCTAATGATCGAGACCATGTGATTGCAGAAATTATAGGAGTACCAAGAGATCAAAAAAAGAATCCGTCAGGTAAAATTACAGAAATTATTGGTCATAAAGATGAAAGAGGAGTCGATTTAAGAGCCATTGCTTATTCCCATGGATTAAGAGATATTTTTCCGAGAGAAGCTCTTCAACAAGCAAATGAATTAGAAGATTTTGTATCTGAAGAAGAAATTAAAGACCGAAAAGACCTGAGAGATCTTTTAACTGTAACAATAGATGGAGAGACAGCAAAAGACTTTGACGATGCTATTTCTATTGAAAAAAACGGAGAATATTACTATTTATATGTCCATATAGCAGATGTTAGTCACTATGTTAGAGAACATACTAGTCTTGATAATGATGCTTATGAAAGAGGAAACTCAACATATCTTTATAATATAGTATTACCTATGCTTCCAGAAAAATTATCTAATGGTATTTGTTCCCTAAATCCAGATGAAATAAGGCTTACAATAACAGCAAAAATGACAATTGATAAAAAAGGCAAGCTTATTGATAATAATTTCTACAAATCGTATATAAAATCTGATAAACGACTAGTTTATGATGGTGTAAACGACTATATCGAAGGTGATGAAAGTGTCTACGATGATGATCTTCTTAAGGAGAAACTAAACTACTTTGATGAACTTTATAACATTTTAAGAAAATCAAGAGAAAATAGAGGGTCGATTGATTTTAATTTTGAAGAAAGTCAAATAGATGTTACAGAAACAGGTAAGGTATTAAATATCGAGCCTTTACAAAGAGGACCTGGTAACAAGATGATAGAAGAGTTTATGCTAATAGCAAATGAAACTGTAGCAAGTCTATTTTCTTATATGGATTTTCCTTTTATATATAGGATTCATGAAAAACCAAGTGAAGAAAAATTAGCGGGCTTTAAATCTGCCCTCCAAGCTATGGGATATCCTATAAAAGGACAAGAACTTCATCCAAAAGATTTCCAAAATATATTAAAAGAAGTAGAAGGAAAGAAAGAGGAGCAAATAATCAATATGCTTATGCTTAGGACAATGAAAAAAGCTAAGTATACAAATTATAAGGATATTCACTTTGGACTTTCTACAAACCATTATACGCACTTTACAGCCCCAATTAGAAGGTATCCAGATCTTATTGTCCATAGGATATTAAAATTGTTTATAGAAAATAAATTAGGCAAGATTAATCAAACAAGTCTTGAATCAAACCTGGAAAAGTCGGCTGATCACCTATCAATTACTGAAAGACGAAGTGAAGAAGCTGAAAGAGAAGTAGAAGAACTTATGAAATGTAAGTATATGGAGAAATTTATAGGACAAATCTTCGACGGTAGGATTTCTTCTATAACTGATTTTGGAATCTTTATTGAGCTTGATAATACTGTAGAAGGTTTGTTTATGTATAAATTCTCAGACAACAGGTACGAATTTATGGAAAACGACTTAAAAGCTTTTAACACTGACACTAAAAAATATTACTCTGTAGGACAAGAAGTTAGGATAAGGGTAGCAAATGTAGATACATTCAAAAGAGAAATAGATTTTTATTTGGAGGATGAAGATGAAATTATTAGCCAACAATAAAAAAGCCTTCCATGATTATTTTATAGAAGAAAAATATGAGGCGGGAATTGCTCTTAAGGGAAGTGAAGTCAAATCAATAAAAGCTGGCAAGGTATCGATTAAGGAAGCCTTCATTTCAGACCGTAAGGGGGAGATGTATATCTATGGAATGCATGTCACTCCTTACAAAGAAGGTTATGATAAACTTGATCCAACAAGAACCAGGAAACTTCTGCTTCACAAAAAGGAAATCAATAAATTAATTGGAAGCAAAACCGCTGACGGATATACACTTGTACCATTAAGAGTTTATGAAAATAAGGGACTTGTTAAGGTAGAAATAGCCCTAGCTAAGGGTAAAAAACAATATGATAAGAGAGAGTCTATAAAAAGAAAAGACGATAAGAGACGAATAGAAAGGGCTCTGAAGAATTATTAAAATCTTATGAATTACAATGTAATGAATGAAAAAGATTTGGATATTATTACAAGTCTTTACGTAAAATACTATAACGAAAATGAAGATGGAATTCGGACTTTTGAAAAGGCATACAAAAGGATTAGGCAAGTACTTCTTACCCCTGATTCTTATTGTCTTATCCAAGAAATAAATGGAATATTTACAGGATTCCTAATGGGCTATATAAAAGAATATGACGATTTGAAATCTTACTTTTTAGAAGAAATTGTTGTTTTTAAGGAATATCAGAATAAGGGACTCGGTACTTTATTTATTAATGAACTTCAAAAGCATTTATTGGATAAGGAAGTCAGTATGATTGAATTAATGAGCGTAAATGACAGCAAACACTTAAATTTTTATGAAAAATTTTCATTTGAGAAGTCAACTAACCTATTAGTTATGAGTACCTTTTTATAAATATTAAAAATCCTCTTCTTAGTTAAAACTAAAAAGAGGATTTTCTTTATATTTCACTTTCTAAATATAAAGATTGTGGATTAAGCATTTTTATATTATTTTTTCTAAATTCATCAAAAATAGAATTTTGCATTATCATTTTATTTTTACCTATCTTACCAAAAGCTGTAAAAAACTGGACATGAATCTTAAAGCCATTGTTTGCAAGCTCTGCCCTTACAGTAGGTTTTGATACCTCTCCATAAGAATCCATTGATTCTCGAAATACATCAACGTCATCCTTATCGTAATTATCTAATATTTGTAGGTATTTCTCATAAGCTATTTTGCCTGCAAGCTTTATAGCCTCATCCCTATCATCAAAATCAATCAAGATCGAAGTATCTACAAAAACATATTTGTAGGTGTGATTATAGTTTAAGACCGGATATTCAAACATATACCTATTTGGCACTGATACATACTACCAGTATGGGTTTTTTGCTGTTGTTAGATCTCACATTTCTAGGAGATTGAATTGTAAGAAATCAATATCAATTAATTCACCAATAACACCATTTACTTCTATTACGTGGCCTATATTAAAAGGTTTCCTAGCTAAAATATAAAAGTATGCAACTATGTCAATGATTAAATCCTTTGCAGCAAGTGCAATTATTGCTATTATTAGAGAAATAACAACACCAAGCGCTCTAATGTCCGGGAAATAAATTATTAGAAACAGAATAAAATTAAGGCAGATAACAATACTTCTTAAAAGTCTCATTATTTTTGATACTCTTGCTTCATCTTTTATAATCTTTCTAATTAACTTACCGAGAATATGCATTAATAAGTATGAAATACAAATTATTATTAGTAGCAGTAGGCTCTTTTTAAGAACCATTTCGGCGTCTACATTATCTCTCTCTAAATATATAATAAATTTATCCATTTTTCTCCTTGTATAATGGGGCTGTTGCAAATTGTGAATAACTATCGTCCCATCAGCAGAGGGTTCTCTTAGAAAATTTTTTATATAGCCTGCCGGCTCATGGAGGCAAAAGTTTCTAAGAGGTTCCTCTGGGGAGATTGGGACGATTTATTCATTCTGCAACAGCCCCTTTTTTTCTTTTTACTATATGATAATCATAGGCTTGTGGATTGGTTCTTTCTCCTATAGCTTTGACTATTTTATTAAGGCTCCAACCACAATCCTATGTTTATTTGTTTATGAGTTAGATAACGCTAGACGTTTTATCTCGTGCAAGGATACGATACATAGTTTTTGTGGATAACCACAGCCAATTCATTTTAAAGGATGTGTTTTTATGTTTCTTGTTGGTATCGATGTTGCTAAAGATAAGCATGATTGTTTTATTTGTGATTCTGGGGGGAATGTGCTTAAAGATGTCTTTACCTTTTCCAGTGATAGGGAGGGTTTCAATCTTCTTTTATCTTTTATGCCAACGTCTTCTGAAAATGTAAAAGTGGGGCTTGAAGCTACTGGTCATTACAGCTTAAACTTAATCAATTTTTTGATTGATAATGGCCACTCACCAGTAGTTTTCAACCCTTTGCAAATTAATCTTTCCAGAAAAGCTCATACGCTTAGAAAGACCAAAACTGATAAAATTGATGCTAAGTTAATTGCTCTTATGCTTTCTTCCAGTGATGCTAAACCCCACTTAGATTTATCTTACCACGTTACTGAGCTTAAGTCACTTAATAGATATCGTTCTAGGCTTAAGGATCAATTAGCTAGGCTCAAAATCTCTCTTGCTAGAATTATTGAGATTATGTTTCCAGAGCTTGAGAATTGTGTTTACTCTATTAATCAAAAATCTACTATGGCTCTTCTTCATGAGTTCCCTTCTAAAGAATTAATCGCAAATGCTCACCTTACTAGACTTACTAATGTCCTTAAAGATAATTCTAGAGGAAAATATTCTAAGGATAAGGCTTTAGAAATTAGAAATGCTGCTATTAATTCTATTGGAACTAGTTCTGATGCATGTAGTTTTGAGCTTGTTCAAACTATTGATATGATTAATTTCTATTCTTCTAAGATTGATGAACTAGATGCTAAGATAAAAGATATTATGATTGAATTAGAATCTCCTATTTTATCTATTCCATGTATTTCTTACAATCTTGGTTCTATTATTTAAGCTGAGATTGTTGATATCAATAGATTTGACACTCCTGCTCAGTTGCAAGTTTTTGCTGGCCTTGATCCAATAACTCATCAGTCTGGTAAATTTATCGCTACTGGTGTTTCTATGGTTAAACGTGGTTCTCCTTATCTTAGATGGGCTATACTCAATGCTTCTAGGTTAATAGCTATGAGGGATCCTTGCTTTAAAGATTATTATCAGAGAAAGAGAAGGGAAGGTAAACACCACTTCGTTGCTCTTACACACGTTGCTAAAAAGCTAATCAGAGTAATTTTTAAATTATTTAAAACAAACTCTCAATTTTCTACTCAGGCTTAACTTCATCTTTTAAATCGGCCTTTTTTAAGACTTGTTTGCCATGCTTATTTTTATTAAATTGTCTTTTGGTATCTTTTATAAAATTCTTTTACTTTCTACTTGACTTCATATAGTTAGTCTTATGCTAGTAAATATGATGATTTTCTAGAAAACTATCTTGTTTTTATTATTATATCATATAAATAAACTTTAATAATATGCCTCATCTTGTATAATATTAGTGAGGTAGACATGACAAAAGAAATTATAAATAAAGATGATTTAGCTATGGATTCCTTGATTATTTATTCAAAAGAAGAGGGAATTTTATTTAATAAATCAGACGATAAAAAAATAAATGTTAGATCCATTGCAAAGCTTGTGACGAGTCTTGCTTTTGGAGTCTTGATTGACAAATCTAATGGTGACTTTAATGAAGATACACTAATCTTTGATTTTTTAAGAGATCGAGTTGATATATCTAATAAGAAGAATATCAATAAATTGAAAAATATCAGGGTAAAAGATTGCTTAACCCATACTATGGGCTATAGGGATATAATTTTGATGAGTAAAGATATTGAAAATCACCTAAAAGATAAGCTTTTAGATTATGCTTTGAACTATCCATTATATTTTAAGCCGGGTGTAGAATTTTTATATTCAAACGCAGGATACTATGTCTTAGCCGCAGTTATGGAAGAATACTTAGATTCGAATCTTTATGATTTTATAAATGAGAACATCTTTGATAAACTTGAAATAAAAAATCCAAGATGGGATAGATATGGAAAATATCTTGCAGGAGCTACAAAATTATATCTTAATGCGGAAGACCTGCTGAAATTAGGAAAACTTATCCTAAATAATGGCTATTATAAGTATGAAATGATTGTATCGCCTAGTTTTATAGAAAAAATGACTCAAAAAATATACAAAAATGACAAGGATTATAGAGATGAATCATATTTATCAGACGACTTTTATGGATATAGCATATGGACCGGTAAAGATGATATAATGTACGCTTCGGGCAGTGGAGGTCAATATGTTATAATATTAAAGAAAGAGGGGATTATCATAGTGGCAACAAATGGCGGAAGTACCGACAAGGTTCCTGTAATAAAAAGTCAAATTAATGAAATAATAAAGAAAATAAAAGAGGTATAGAATGAATTACGAATACTTAAAAAAGCATACGGAAACTTATGAAAAATATGGAGAACTTATTGGAAGAATAAATAATATTTTAGATGAGTTTGAAAAAAATAGGGTAGATTTCGATAAATTAGTAGAATATTATTATAGTGAACAATTCAAGAAAGATTATGATGATTCCAACCAAGGAAAAATTAATTCTGATATAAATCAAGGAATATTAACAGAAGATGCAATCTATGACCTAATGGGGGATGATTACTATCTTGCTCTAAGATTTTTGAATTTAGCTAACAAAATGATTCAGCAAAAATAAAAAAATGCACCATAGGCTAACTTTTAGTCTAAAGTGCATTTTTTTCTTTATCTTCTTCTCTTGCTAAATGATGTAACAACTGCACTAGCAACAAGAATAGCTACAATAGCTTCAGGTATTGCATTTGTTATAAATGCAGAGAAAATTGTTTTGCTAGCTAGGTTTGGACTGATGCCTATAGCTTCTGCATATTTTTGAGCATAAAATAAATAAATCAAACCTAAAACAAGACCAGAATTTGTAAGAGTACCCATAAATGAGCTAACTGCAATAGCAAAGTTAGCCTTTTTATTTTTGACTGACAAATAAAGCATAACTAGGGATATTATTAAAAATATAATAGAAAAAACTTTATTTATAGTATCTACACCTGCTATAAAAGATTTAACTGTTACATATCCTAATATAGCCGTGATTACAGCCCAAAAAATATTCATAAATGCTCTTAATTTATTATTATCCTTATCTTTTAGGGCTTTATAAACTAAACCAGTCACAACACCTATTAAGATCCTTGGCATGATAGAAATAAATGGATTATAAAAGACAAATGATATCGGCCCAGGTCTTGTCATCGCATTAAAAAGAGAGAAAAAACCAAAAATTAGTCCTACTAGTCCGCCGATTACAGGTCCTTCTAAAATTCCAGCAATTATAACTGGTATATGTAGGGTTGTAATCATAAGTAGGCCCAAAGGAATAAAACCTAGGGGAGTTAATCCAAGCATAATAACTATAGCTCCAAGTACACCTACAACCGTGAGATTCTTTGTTTCTAATTTCATTAAATCCTCCTCGAAATCTCAAAACTTTATTATATTATACGGTGAAATGTAAAATTACAAGTGCTTTATGAAAATAATTTAACAAATTTTAAGAAATGAGTGAAAAAGAAAATTATAGATATAAAAAAAGAGGATAAATCCTCTTTTTGATTTGGTGCACCATCAGGGATTCGAACCCTGGACGCCCTGATTAAGAGTCAGGTGCTCTACCAACTGAGCTAATGGTGCATACCGTTATTTGACTACTTTTATAGTATAACACCATCACATAATAATGTCAA
Organism: Anaerococcus sp.; assembly: GCA_043426375.1. Lineage (GTDB taxonomy): Bacteria > Bacillota > Clostridia > Tissierellales > Peptoniphilaceae > Anaerococcus. Next base: position 4,095 of record JBHWRC010000070.1, on the reverse strand, counting down.
GTTTTATTTTGAAAAACTCCAAATTTTTAGAATCTGGTCATAAATGTCTTCATAATCCCATTCTATTATAGAATTTTTCACACTATTAGGATCATTTATTATAAATTTTCCATCTTTATATGAATCAATTACTAAAATGTGACCGAATAAAGTGAAATAACCTTTATTTACAGATATTAAAAGCGGGCCTTCTTTTAGGGCCTCTATCATTTTTTCTTTATCAAGGTTTATATCTGTTGTTTTTAATCCGTATTCTTTGGTAATTTGATCTATAAACACCCAGTCCATACCTCCATCATTCATGTATGATGAGGCTTTTTTTGCAATTTCATTTGGATATACCAAATTCCCAGTTAGCCTTGAAATAATCATAGCAAGTGAAGTTGGTCCACAACCGGATATACCAATATTGGTAGGGTAGAGCTGGTCATAGGCCCATCTATTGTCCCATTGGAGATAGTATGGGGTTTGTCTTTTTAGTTTGACCGATTCTCCCTCGTAAAATTCAAAATCTGTAATATTATGGTTTTTATTATATATAAACTCTATTGTATCCGGATCATTACCAGTTAGATATGCGTCTACATTATCTAAGTTATAATAGTTATCATAGACCCACTGAGCTTTTTTATCTTTTTTTGCAGCCTCTTCAACATTTTTTATTATATCTTCCTTTACATCAGATTTTTTCTTAGGTTCAATTTCGTATTTAAAATCTAAGAAATTTTTGCTAGAAAATGTATCGCTTGCTAGAGACTTCAAATCTTCAATAATTTTTACGCTCTCTTCATCTATAAAGCCCTTTATGTCAATTGTTGATTCTTTATTACATGCACTAAGGCTTAGCATACTTATAAGTATTAGTAAAATCTTTTTCATACTTTCATTTTACTAGTATTTATTTTTGCTTCAATTTAATAGCACTTTAAATTTTTTGAAATAGTAATATAATAAACAAGTAATGTTTCTTGGCACCCATTACTAAAAAAAATCAAGGAGAAAAAAATGAAAGAAGAATATTTTAGTTTAGATGATACTAATTTTTTAGTAAAATCTGCAGCTGTAGCAGCCTTATATGCTGTTTTAACCCTACTTTTACCAGTGGCATCTTATGGACCTATACAATTTAGGTTTAGCGAAATTTTGGTCTTATTAGTTTTTTATAACAAAAGATTTATACCAGGACTTGTTTTAGGATGTGCGATAGCGAACATGTTTAGTCCAATGCTTTTGTTTGACGTGGTATTTGGGACGCTTTCATCATATATTGCCTTTAAATTGATGCAAAAGGCTGAAAATCTATATGTAGCATCTATATTCCCAGTATTATTAGTATCGGTACCTGCGATTGTTACTTACTTAATTCTTGCTAGTGATGAAGTGTTTTGGATACTTTTGATGCAATTTATGCTAAGCGAATTTGTAATGGTATCAATTATAGGTGTTGTTTTATTTAAAATACTAGAAAAGAATGAAGGCTTTATGTCTTATATATATAATTTTTAACAAAAAACCTCCTCAAGCTAATGACTTAGGGAGGTTTTTGCTTATATATTATCTCTTATTTCCTCTTCACGGTTTTTCTTGGCAAATTCTTCTTTTGTTAGTACATCTACTATATTGATTTTCACAGCTTGTACTTTTACACCGGTTAACTCATAGACTTCGCTTTTTACAAGTTTATCTATTTCGCTAAATACTTGAGCGGCCTTTTTACCGTATTCTAGTATTAGTGAAGCTTCTACAAGGCAAGTTGATTCTTCTTGGTTAATTGAAATGCCTGATGTAGAGGTCTCTTCATTTGAAAAAGTAGATGTGATTGAATTTAATATTCCACCTTGTAGATCTAAAACTCCATCTACTTTATCAACAACTTTTTTTGTTATTTTTGCAAGTACCTTATCTGAAACAGTGTATTCACTAACTTCATCTTGGAATGGTTGTCTATTAATATTTTCTGTCATAATTGACTCCTTTTCTATTAGTAAATTACCCAGTTTTAAAATAATCTAAACTATATCTTGTTGAGTTTATCGATTATTTTTTCGATCTCATTTATTTTTTCTTTTATGTCAGCTTTATTTTCTTGCTTTAAGCTATCATAAACACAATGCTCTAGGTGAGCTCTCAAAACTTCCTTATTTATGTTTTTTAAAATTGATATAGAAGCCATTATCTGATTAGATATATCTATACAGTATCTATCATCCTCAATCATTTTAATTAAACCGTCGATTTGACCACCGACGGTTTTAAGTTTTCTTATTGTTGATTTATTATCAGCCTTCATTTATCTTTTTTCTATACCTTTAAATTCATATCCTGCTTCAGTTATAGCATTTTCAATTTCTTTTTCATCAATTTCAGATTCATAGCTTAGCTCAGCATTTTTTTCATCTAAGTTAACTATAACTTCTTTAACTTGATCTAGTTCTTCTAGGGCATTTTTTACGTGTTTTGCGCAATTATTGCAAGACATTCCATCAACATTTACAATCATTTTTTTTAGTTCATTCATATTATTCTCCTTTGTGTTGTTTTTAATATTATTTGTTTTCTTGTTGTCATATTCTTCAGCACTTGATTTAAAGCCTCTTAGTCTTAGAGAATTTATAGATACAAATACTGATGATAAACTCATCGCCAAAGCCGCAAACATAGGGTTTAGAGTGATACCAAATTTAGGATATAAGACTCCTGCAGCTACTGGGATTAGTATAATATTATAAAAGAAAGCCCAGAATAAGTTTTCTTTTATAGTTTTTATTGTTGCCCTTGATAGGTCAATTGATTTTACAATATCTAGTAGGTTGTTTTTCACCAAAACAACATCGGCTGAGTCTATAGCAATATCGGATCCTTTACCGATTGCAATACCTATATCACTTCTTGCAAGTGCAGGAGCATCATTTATACCATCACCGACCATGGCAACTTTTTTACCTTGATCCTGTAGGTTTTTTACAACCTTATCCTTATCTTGAGGAAGTACTTCTGCAAATTTTTCATCAATATTTAAGCTTTTCCTTATTGACTCAGCGGTAAGCTCATTGTCTCCAGTGACCATTGTGACTTCAAAGTCCTCTTTTTTTAGTAAATTAATAGCAATTTTAGAAGATTCCTTTGGCATATCCTTTGCAGCTATAATTCCTATGACCTTTTCATCATCTGCAAAATACATTGATGTTTTACCATCTTTTGATAAAGACTCTGTTAATGATTGGTATTTGCCTATATTAATGTTTTTTTCATTTATTAATCTTAAATTACCAGCAAAGTAAACACTATTATCAATTTTAGCCCTTATACCACGACCTGTAAGTGATTCGAAATCATTTACATCAAGATTCTCAATACTTTTTTCATTAGCAAAAGCAATGATTGCATCAGATAAGGGATGCTCAGAAAGGTGCTCAATAGAAGCTGCTATTTGTAAAAACTCATCTTGGTCCATATCAGTAACTATATCAGTTACAACTGGTTTTCCTTCAGTAATTGTACCTGTTTTATCTAACAAAATAGTATCTACCTTGTGTAGGTTTTCTAAGCTTTCTGCGTTTTTAAATAAAAGACCTAGTTCTGCTGATTTACCTGTTGATACCATAATTGCCATTGGAGTTGCAAGACCAAGGGCGCATGGACAAGAAATTACTAGTACAGATATCATAAGGTTTAAAGCAAGTTCAAAATCTTTTGTAAATAAATACCATGCTGTGAATGTAATTATTGAAATAATAATTACGGCAGGTACAAAGATTGAAGAGATTTTATCAGCAAGCTTAGCTATTGGTGCCTTACTCTCGTTTGCTTCATTCACTAGATTGATTATTTGTGATAGGGTTGTATTTTCACCAACACGAGTAGCTTCAAATTTAAAAGAACCCTGATTATTTATTGTGGCTGAAATAACCTCATCACCAAGGCCTTTATTTACAGGTATAGATTCACCTGTAATTGCAGATTCGTCTACTAGTGAGCTTCCTTCTACTATTTTGCCATCTACAGGTATTCTTTCACCAGGTCTTATAAGAACAATGTCTCCACTTTGTATATCTTCAGTGTCAATCTCTGTTTCTATACCATCCTTAATAATCC
>JBHWRC010000069.1:0-5819 GCA_043426375.1 Anaerococcus sp. | reverse complement strand
TTTGAGGCCAACATGGGAGCTATAAAAATCTTCTTAGAATCTATTTTAAGACTAGTTTCCTACACCTATGTTGCAATGAGAACTTTATCAGCCGCCTACGGCCCACAAATTTCCTTTGGATCTTTCTCAGCTATAATTTCTGCCAACGAAAACTTTATGAAATCTTTCCAAACCATGTTTTCAGAGCTAGCAGACTTTATAATGAGCCTTGCTAATCTCGAACCTTTATATGATTTTTATATCCTAGATTCTGATTTTGAACAAGGCCTTGAAGAAGCAGGAGATTTTGAAAGCTTAGAATTTAAAAATGTAACCTTCACCTATCCAGGATCTGACAGGAAAATCATTGACAACTTGTCATTTAAGATTAATAAGGGCGAGAAAATCTCAATTGTAGGTGTCAATAACGCTGGAAAGACAACTATAGTTAAGATTCTCCTTAGATTTTTTGATATTGACAGCGGAGAAATCCTATACAATGGTGTGAATATAAATAAAATCAGCAAAAAATCCCTCTATGATAAAATTACCGGCGTCTTCCAAGACTTTTCAATCATGCCTTTTACCATAAAGGAAAATATTATTGGAAATAAGGATTATGAGGAAGAAAAAACATCAGAAATTATTAAACAGCTAGACCTAGACCAAAAGGTAAAAGAACTTCCTCGTGGAATCAATACTTATCTAAATAAGGATATCTACGAAAAGGCAACAGACCTATCCCTAGGCCAAAAGCAAAAGCTTGCTATAGGCCGTGCCCTTTATCAGGACGCAGATTTCCTAATATTAGATGAGCCAACGGCATCCTTAGACCCCCTTGCTGAAAGCAAAATCTACGAGCATTTTAATGAAATGACAGAGGGCAAAACTGCAATCTTTATCTCCCACAGGATGAGCTCATCAAGATTTACTGACAAAATCCTATTATTAGACGGAGGAAAGGCAGCAGCCTTCGATAGTCACCAAAACCTAATGAAAACAGACAACCTCTACTCCAAACTCTACAAGGCCCAGGCCCAGTATTTTGAATAGCATAATCCACAACAAAAAAACTCCCAAAACCGGGAGTTTTCTTATTTTTTATTATTGTGCGAAATCACTTTCAAATTGTGGTGCGAAAGCTTCCATTTCTGCTTCTACATCACTATCTGGGTTTGATAGGATTTCTTCAAGTTTGCTTGCTACGTCGTTGTAGGCTTGTTGGCTGCCTGGTACAAGTGGTCTTGAGAATAGTTTTGTACTTGCTTCTTCAAGGATTTTTGGAATTTCTGAATCAGAGTTTTTGTATTCTTCAGCTTCTACCGCGCTTGTTCTTGCTGGCATGTAGCCTGTTGCAAGACCAAATTTGATTTGAGAATCTTTACTTGCTAAGAATTTAAGGAATCTAAATGCTGCATCTTTTTGTTCATCGCTTGCGCCTTCAAACATATATACGTTTGTACCTTGTTGTACTGCTTTTTCTGCTGGATATGCTTGAGCTGCATATTTGAATTTGCCTTCTACACCTTCTTTAACATATACTTCACCAGCGTTTGATCCGATGTAGCCTGCTAGTTGTTCATTTGCAAAAGGACCTGATAGGTATTGGTCAGTACCAGCTATTCTGAAATAGCCTTCCTTGATACCGTCTAGGTAGTAGTTTATAGCTTCGATTGATTCTGGGCTTGTAACGTCAAGATCTGGACCAAATTCGATTCCCTTATTTTTTAGGTAGGTTACATAAAAATTAGATAGTGAGTCCCAACCAAAAGCAGGGATTCCCTTTTCTTCTTTAATCTTTTTAGCAACTTCTTTAAGCTCTTCGAAGTTTGTTGGATTTTCAAGGCCTAGTTCATCAAATAGGTCTTGGTTGTACCAAAGAACTTCTGTAGATTTGTTAAATGGTATACCGATAATTTTATCGTCTTGTTCTATTTCATCCCTAACACCTTCTAGGATGTCTTCGTAATCGGTAATTCCATCTTCACCATTTACTCTATCTGTAAGGTCTGCTACCATTCCAGCTTCGCTAAATTGTAGCATCCAGTCAGGATATGCTTGGGTAATTGTTGGAAGATCCTTAGGTGATTGCATAGTTGCAACTAGGATTTGGTTAAGATCTCCATAACCACCTTGGTGTTGAAGAGTTATTTTTACATCTGGGTTTTCAGCTTCAAAGTCAGCTACAAGACCTTCTAGGGCTTCACCTTGGCCTCCGCCCATTGCGTGCCAGAATATTACTTCTGTTTGACCTTCTTTAGCAGGTTCAGCTTCTTTTTCTTCTTCAGTTTCTTCTGCTTTTTCAGCGTCTTCCTTGCCTTCTTCAGCTTTTTCTTCTACTTTTGTTTCTTCCTTTGGAGCTTCTTCATTGCCTGCGTTATTGCCGCATGCTGAAAATACTCCTAAAGATAAAACTAGAGCTGCAAGTAATGTTAATTTTTTCTTCATTTCTTCCCCTTTTAAAAAATTTATTTCCTAAGTTCCTATACAAGCAAACTTAATTTAACTTACATTTTATATATACCCCTTAACAGAAATTTAATCAATATTAGCCCTTAATTCCTCCGAAAGATACGCCTCTTAGGATTTGCTTCCTGAAGATAAAGTAAAGTATCAAAATTGGAAGGATTGTTATAGTTGATGCGGCCATCTGAAGATGGATTAGTTGGCCAGCTTCTGTTGCAAAGGCTGATAGACCGTTTGATATTAGTCTCATGTCCTTTGTATTTGTAACAAGGATTGGCCATAAAAATGAGTTCCAACCAGTGATGAAGTTTAATAGACCAATGGTAAATAAGTTTTGCTTACACATTGGAATCATAACTTTTCTGATAAATTCAAAGTCACTTGCTCCGTCTACTTTTGCTACATTATAAAATTCTATTGGCACAGATTTTAGGAATTCTTTTAGGTAGAAAATATAAAACACTGATGCCATAAATGGAATTATAAGGGCTACATAGGTATCTAGGAGTCCGAGCTTGGCTATGGTTGAGTAGTTGGTAAAGATTATTATCTCAAATGGAACCATGAGTAGGGCTAGCATAAAGTTTTGCAGCATATTTTTCCCCTTAAAGTTCATAAAGTTTAGGGCAAAGGCTGCAAGCGTTGTTGTAATCAAAGTTCCTAGTGTGTTTATCAAAGATACAAAGACAGTATTTACAAAGTATCTTGCAAATGGTGCTGCTTTCATCGCCTCAGCGAAGTTTGATAGCTGTGGAACAGCTGGAATTAATTTTGGCGGGATTGATGTGACTTCTCCAAAAGTCATCAAGGCTGATGAGATCATATATAGGAATGGAAATAGGGTCACAGCTGCCATTATTAGTATAAATATAAAGGCCAGGCCTTTTAGAATTTTACGCATATCCTACCTCGCTAACTTTCTTATGATTGCTCTTTGTACAAAGGTTAGTATTAAAAGGAATAAGAACAAGATTACTGCCGCTGCCATGGCGTGGCCATAGCGGTACTCTACATAGAATTTTTTGTAGATATAAAATACTGCTGTAATAAGTCTATTTCCCACACCTGCCTTACCATTAAAGAGGGCAAATATTTGGTTATAAACCTTAAAACTTGATATAAAGCTTGTCAAAAACAAAAAGGTAATAATATTTGTAAGCTGTGGTAGGGTGATTTTCTTAAATTGTTCCCAGCTTGATGCTCCAAAGGTGTCCGCAATCTTATAATAAGAGTCGTCAATTCCCCTTAGACCTGATAATATTACTATGATATTAAAGGCAAGTGCATTCCAAACCCCGAAGATAATTGCGGCTAGCATATTATAATTTGGGTTATTTAAAAAGTCTATTGGCCCAACTCCTATAAAGGATAGCATGTGGTTTATAAAACCGTATTGGCCATTAAATAAATACCTAAACACAATACCAACAGCGATTACACTTGTAAGGTAAGGGATGAAAAATATTGTTTCAAAAAACTTATTTCCGATTATCTTCTGATTTAAAATCAAGGCTATAACCATTGAAATTATGATAGATAAAGGAACAACTGTAATAGAATATATCAGGGTGTTTTTCATAGCAAGCCTAAATAATTTGTCATTTAAGACAGCAGGAAAGTTTGCCATGCCGACAAACTCAGGGTTTAGGATGTTGTTGCTATGGGCTGACATGTAAAATGTCCTTATCAAAGGATATACATTAAAAATTATTATAAAAAATAGGGCAGGTAGCAGAAACAACCAAGCCTTGTTGGTGGATTCTGCCCTGTAGGTCATTTTCTTTTTCATTAGTAGACTCTTTCTCCATCTTCAGTAAATAAATATATAGAAGCATGGTCAACTGCCAGCCTTATCTTATCTGCAGGATTTATATCAAGGGCTGAATCTACGACCATCCTTGATGCTTGACCTAGGAGATTAAAGTGTAAGATCATATATCTTCCAATCATCTCACGGCTTAGAACTTCGATTTCTAAGTCTCCTTGAGGATTGAGTTTAAAGTGCTCTGGTCTAATTCCTACCTTGTAATTTTTTTCAGTCAAATCTTTTTTTATCCTGTCTTTAACAAGTTTTGATTTATCAATCCTTAGCTCGTCCTTATAAATTGCATCTTCCCCATTTTCTAGGTCATAGACATTTATGATAGGGTTTCCTATAAATTTGGCTACAAAAAGATTTGCTGGCTCAAGGTAAAGATTTTGTGGTATATCATATTGTTGGATAACACCCTTATCCATTAGGGCGATATAATCACTTATTGATAGGGCTTCTTCCTGGTCGTGGGTTACAAAGATTGTTGTAACTCCTACAGATTTTACTATATTTCTAATCTCTTCTCTGATAGATAATCTCAGTCTTGCATCAAGATTAGAAAGTGGTTCGTCAAGTAGGAGTGTTTTTGGATTTTTGACTAGGGCTCTTGCTATTGCAACTCTTTGTTGCTGTCCGCCTGATATTTCCTTTGGTTTTTTATTTTGGATATCAGTTATATAGGTCAATTTCATATATTTTTGGGCAATTTTAATTGCCTCATCTTTTTTTATCTTTTCTTCACCTACAACTAGGGGGAAAATTATGTTTTCAAGCACTGTCATATGTGGATATAGGGCGTAGTTTTGGAAAACCATGCCAATATCACGATCTTTTGGGTGTTTGTTGACTATAGATTCATTATCAAATAGTATATCCCCACTTGTTGGATCTAGTATTCCTGCAATTATATTTAGGATTGTAGATTTACCGCAACCACTTGGCCCTAAAAGGGTTACAAGGGCGCCGTCTTTGATGTCTAGATTAACAGATTTAAGGGCCTCATAGCCATTGTCATAAATTTTCTGTAAGTTTTTGATATTAATCATATATTCCTCTTTTTCATATTAATGGAAATCTTAGTAGTAGGTACAACATCACTATCATCAAGGCTATTCCTATAACGGTAAAAGCATCAATTTGCTTTTTTAGTGCCATTATAACTAGCGATATAGATAATAAAAATAATAGCAAATATAACTGCATAAACAAATCGCTATTTGGGCTTATTATAGAAATAACCAAGGAAAAGGCAGCTATAAATCCCGTGACTCCACTTATATAGGCTGATAATTTTTTGCCGTCTATAAGAAAGTCAATCAAGCTGATTACAGCTACTACCGTAAAGATTGGCATAAACATATTTTTTATTATATCAATCATTCAAACCTCTCTATTTTTATTATAACATATCTTTGCATATATTTAACAAAAAATTAGGGGTTGTTGCAAATTGTGAATAACTATCGTCCCATCAGCAGAGGGTTCTCTTAGAAAATTTTACCTCTAAAGGCCGGTAGGCCATCTATAGCCTGCCGGCTCATGGAGGCAAAATTTTCTAAGA
>JBHWRC010000068.1:0-25423 GCA_043426375.1 Anaerococcus sp. | reverse complement strand
TTGCAGATTCGTCTACTAGTGAGCTTCCTTCTACTATTTTGCCATCTACAGGTATTCTTTCACCAGGTCTTATAAGAACAATGTCTCCACTTTGTATATCTTCAGTGTCAATCTCTGTTTCTATACCATCCTTAATAATCCATGCTTTTGGTGGAGCAAGATCCATTAAGTTTTTAAGTGATGCCTTAGTTTCACCCTTACTCCTGGCTTCAAAATATTTGCCAAGTGTAATCAAACTTAGGATCATAGCTGCTGATTCGAAGTAGAGATTATGCATATATTTTTCTACAATTGATATATCACTAATTCCTAAACCATAAGCCATTCTCATTATAGCGAAAATACCATAGATTAAAGCTGATATAGATCCCAAAGCAACTAGGGAGTCCATATTAGGTGTCCTATTCATTAGTGACTTAAAACCTGATGTATAGAAGTTTCTATTTACAAATATTACAGGTAATGTTAGTAAAAATTGTAAAAATGCATTATTAACAGCTCCCTCAACACCTTCTAAGAAAGTTGGTATAGGAATACCCACCATTGGTCCCATTGCAATATACATAAGTATAAGCATAAAGAAAATAGAAACCTTTAGTCTATAGACCATATTTTCCTCTTCTAATTCGCTATGATCATTAGATATTTTTTCAGACTTTTTTTCGTCCTTCAAAACAGCTTCATAGCCAGCATTAGATACAGCATCTATAACATCTTTATCACTTAACTTATTTGGGTCGTAATCAACGCTCATAGATTCATTTATAAGATTGACATTTACTTCATTAACTTCAAGCTTGTTTACAGCCTTCGAGACTGCAGCTTGGCATGCTGAACAAGTCATTCCATAAACATTAAATCGTTGTTTCATTAAACCTCCTTAACACCCCCATGGGGTGTATACGATTATTATATCTACCCAAAATATTTTGTCAAGTATAATTAAATTAAGGAGATAATATGAAAAGATATAAAATAATTTTTAAAGGTAGAGTTCAAGGAGTTGGCTTTAGATATCAAGTAAAGGCACTATCTGATAGAATTGGAATAACTGGAAGCATTAAAAATCTATACGACCAAAGTGTAGAAGCCTTTATACAAGGTGAGGAAGAAGAGATTTTAGAATTTTTTAAAGGACTTGAGAATATCAACTTTGCAAGAATTGATGATAAATATATTGAAAAACACTCAATTGTAGATGATGAGAACGATTTTCAAATAGTTTATTAATTTTGAAATTTTTGAGAAAAAGGTATATAATATTGGCATGAGTTTAAAAAGCAAATTAGCTAAAGTGGTAGCTAAATCAATTAGGTTCACTTTAAAGCTATTAAATAAAAAAGCGACATCGCTTCCAGGCTATGTTGCCTATAAATTAGATAAAAACATCCTAAATGAGCTATCAAAAAAAACAAAGTTTATCTTTGTTACAGGAACTAATGGGAAAACCATGACTACTCATTTTTTAGTATCAATCTTAAGGGAACACTATCCGATAGTACTAACTAATGAATCTGGATCAAACATGGTCCAAGGAATTATTACAAGCCTACTTGATAATCCGCCAGATAAGGATACTATAGCAGTTCTTGAGGTTGATGAGGCTAATATAGTAAGGATAGGTGAGTATCTAAAGGCTGATTATATTGCACTTACAAATATATTTAGGGATCAGATGGATAGGTTTGGTGAAATATATAATATCCTTGATAAAATTGTAGAAGGATTAGATTTGATGCCTGATGCAAAAATAGTTGCTAATGGTGATTTACCTATTTTTTCATATAATAAGTTGAAGAGATTTGGCCCAACATATTTTGCAATAAGAGAAGATAGTAGACAGAGCTATGATTTGGATGCTGAGTTTAACTCAGATGGAATTGTTTGCCCATCCTGCCATAGTGTCCTAAAATATAAGTCAATAAATTATTCATCTCTTGGTGATTTTTATTGTCCTAACTGTGATTTCAAATCACCCGCTATAAAATATGCGATCAATGACATAAAAAGTCTAACACCAGATTATTCTAAGTTTGTTATAGATGGTAGGGATTATGAAGTAAATGTGGGTGGAATCTATAATGTATACAATGCCCTTACAGCGGTTGCAACAGCTTATGAACTTGGCTTAAGTTACGAAGAGATAAAACGAGGTTTAAGCAATCAAAAGAATGTATTTGGTAGGCAAGAAAATTTCAGACTTCATGATAAAAATGTAGTAATTAACCTGGTGAAAAATCCTACTGGTTTAAACCAAGTAATCGATTTAACACTTCTAGAAAAAGAACCAATAAGTTTGATATGTTTGCTTAATGATAACTACGCAGATGGTTTAGATGTAAGTTGGATTTATGATTCGTATTATGAAAAACTAGGAAAGCTTGACATAAAAGATATATATGTTTCTGGACAGAGATCTTGCGATATGAAAAGAAGATTAGAGATAGCAGAATTAATAGAAGGAGATATCAAAGAGTTTGATTATGAAAATGAAATTTCTGATATAATAAAAAACGTTGAGTCTGATAATGTATATATTTTTTCTACCTATACAGCCATGCTTAAGCTAAGGGAGGTGCTAGGCTTATAAAAAAGATAAAAATTTGCCATTTATATGGTAACCTTCTAAATACCTACGGTGATGTAGGTAATTTGATGGCTTTTGAATATGAATTAAAGAAAATGGGTATAAAGTCAGAAAGAAGGATAGTCTCAATTGGAGATGATTTTAAAGCTTCAGATTACGATTTTGTTTTCTTTGGCGGTGGCCAAGATTATGAACAAGAAATAGTTAGAAGGGATTTAATAAATAAAAAAGAGGAAATAAAGAAATTCATCGATGATGGTGGATTATTTTTAGCTATTTGCGGAGGATATCAATTATTAGGAAAGTATTACTATACTGCTAATGGTGATAAAATAAGTGGATTAAATATTTTTAGCCACTACACTATTAACCAAGAATCAAAAAATAGGTTTATTGGTCAAATAAAGATAGATGTTAATGAGTTTGATGAAATATGCGTCGGTTTTGAAAATCACGGCGGTAGGACATATTTATCTGAAGAACAAGAGCCATTTGGAATTGTAATTGAGGGAAATGGCAATAATGGTGAAGATAAGACTGAAGGTTTTATTTACAAAAATACTATAGGAACATATTTGCACGGACCACTTCTTGCAAGAAATGCTAATTTGTGCAGAAAAATCATTGAAAGAATAATTTAAGGAGATTACTATGATGACTGAATCAAAATTAAGAAGTAAAGAAATAGATGAATTGTTTGAGGCTATTCTAATGCTAAAAGATGTAGAAGAATGCTATCAATTCTTCACAGATATATGTACAGCGAGGGAAATTCAATCAATCTCACAGAGGCTACATGTAGCAAAATTATTAAAGATAAGAAAAACATATTCAGTAATTGAAGAAGAAACAGGAGCATCTACAGCAACTATATCAAGAGTAAATAGATCTCTTAACTATGGAGCTGGTGGTTATGACTTAGTTTTAGAAAAACTTATTGAAATGGATTTAAAAGAATCAAAAGAGTAAGCTTACTTACTCTTTTTTTATGGTATAATATTAGGGTTAAGGAAGGATAGTTTATGAATTTAGATAGGTTAAATGAAAGGCAAAGAGAGGCAGTTTTACATAAAAATGGGCCTCTACTGGTACTAGCTGGTGCTGGAAGTGGTAAAACTTCAGTATTGACCACTAGTATAGCTTATAAGATAAAGGAAGAATCAATAGACCCTCGTAATATCTTAGCAATTACCTTTACTAATAAGGCGGCTAATGAAATGAAAGATAGGGTCGCTGACTTACTTGACATGGATATTTCATATCTTTGGATTGGTACTTTTCATTCAATTTGCGCAAGAATCTTAAGAATGAATATAGAAAGAATCGGATATTCTAAAAATTTTACTATCTATGATAGCCAAGATCAAAGAACCTTGATTCGTGACATTATAAAAGAGTTGGGCTATAAGGATGAAATAACCCCTAGAATTGCTCAGAGTATAATATCAAATGCAAAAAATAAATCAATTGACCCTGAAGAATTCCTAAAACTTAACTTTTATATGCAAAATGCTGATGAGATAGCAGAGATATATAAAAGATACGAAAAAAAGAAATTTGAGTATAATGCTTTGGATTTTGATGATTTAATTGAAAAAGTATTGGAACTTTTTGCCAAAGATAAGGAAACACTAAGATATTACCAAGATAAATTTGATTATATATTTGTTGATGAATTCCAAGATACAAATAACTCACAGTATGAACTGATAAGATTTATTGCAGGTGACAATTCAAATGTTGTGGCTGTAGGTGACGCAGATCAGTCAATTTACTCATTTAGAGGTGCTGATATTAGAAACATACTAAACTTTGAAAAAGATTTTTTTAATACGAAAATCATTAAGTTAGAACAAAATTATAGGTCAACATCTAAAATTTTAAATACCGCTAACAAACTTATCTCAAACAATCTAGAAAGAAAAGAAAAAAATCTTTGGACAGAAAACAATGATGGTTCTGATGTGGTATATAGGGAGACTTCTGTAGAGAGTGAAGAAAGCAAGTTCATAATAGACACTATTAAACAACTCCTTGCTGATGGATATAAGGAAAGTGACATAGTTGTTTTATATAGGACAAATGCTCAATCTAGACCTTTCGAAGAAGGGTTTCTTAAAAATTTAATAGATTATAAGGTTGTTGGCGGTCTTAAATTCTATGATAGAAAAGAGATAAAAGATATCATAGCTTATTTAAATATTCTTGTAAATAGCAAAGATGATGTTAGCCTTAAGAGAATTATTAATGAGCCTAAAAGGGGGATTGGGGAAAAATCAATAGAACAATTAGAAAGTATAGCCTTAGGTCATGGGATTTCTATACTTGACCTAATAACTGATCCTAATTTTTATTTACTCCTTACGGATAGACTTAAAACTCTTGCCAACAAGTTCTTTGAACCTCTAAAAGATATTTTTACAAATGTCGATAATTATCAGATTGTTGATCTAATTAATGACCTGCTTGATAAAACAGGATATCTAAGAAATCTTGAAAAATCACATTTGGTTGAAGACAGGGCAAGGATTGATAATATAAATGAATTCATATCATCAGCTGCAGATTACCAGGAGGCAAATCCAGATGATACTCTTAGGGATTACTTAGAAAATCTTTCTTTATTATCTGAAATTGATAAGACTGAAAATTCTAATGAATCTGTATCACTTATGACAATGCACCAGGCTAAGGGTCTTGAGTTTCCTGTGGTATTTATTGTAGGTCTAGATGAAGGCTTATTCCCAAGTAAGAGAAGCTTAGATGAGGGTAATCTTGAAGAGGAAAGAAGGCTTTTTTACGTGGGGATTACGAGGGCTGAAGAGAAATTATATATGACAAGCTCTCAAGTAAGAAGAAATTATGGAAAAATCAGTTACTATAAACCTTCAAGATTTATTGATGAAATAAAAGACCTAATTCATAAAGAAGAAAATAAAGAATATATAAATTACAATTCAAGAGCCTATGAGAAATCCATGAATGAAGATTATATGAGAGAAAAGGCTCGACAATCAGTACTCGATCTTAAGAAAAAATCATTTAAAAAAGATGATTCAACATATAAGGTTGGAGATAGTGTGGAACATAGCAAGTGGGGAAGAGGTTTGGTTGTTCAAGTAAAAGAAAACCAAGATGGTAATGAGCTTGTAATAGCTTTTGATAAAAAGGGACTAAAAAAACTAAACCAAGACTATGCTCCTATTAAAAAGGTTTAGATATGAATAAATTAGAAAAACTTAAAAATTTAATAGACAAAATAAATGAATTAGATTATCACTATTATACTTTAGATAGGCCTCTAGTTTCAGATGGAGAATATGACAAAATCTACGATGAGCTTGTAAGTTTAGAGAAAGAACTAGATTACGTTCCTGAAAATTCGCCAACAAATAGGGTTGGGGGACAAATATTAGAAAAGTTCGAAAAGCACTTTCATATCACAAGGTTATTAAGTCAAGATAAGGCCCAGTCCTATGATGAGTTGGAAGCCTGGATTGATAGGTGTAAGAGGCTCAAAAATTCTTATGAAGTAGAAAATGGCATTAAACTTACTGATTTAGAATTTATAATGGAATATAAATTCGATGGCCTAACAATTAACTTAACTTATGAAGATGGCATATTAAAAACAGCCGCAACAAGAGGAAATGGTATTGTTGGAGAAGAAGTTAAGGCACAAGTAGAAACAATAAGATCAGTTCCTCTTTTTATTGAAGATAAATCTCTTTTAGAAATACAGGGTGAGGCTCTGATGCCCTTATCCGAGTTAGAAAGATACAATAAGGAAACTGTAATCCAGCTTAAAAACGCCCGTAATGCTGCAGCAGGAGCGATTAGAAACTTAGATACTAGTGAAACTAGTAAAAGACGTTTAACAGCTTACTTTTATGCTATACCTACCAATAGTTTAGATTTTAAGAACGAAGAAGAAATGCTTGAATATCTAAAAGGCCTTAAACTAAATGTACATCCATATCACAAAAAAGTTAAAAGTTTAGATGAAATAATCAAAGAACTGGAAAGAATTGATGTAGAAAGAAGAAGCTTGGATGTACTTACTGATGGTGTGGTTATAAAAGTTAATGATAAGGCCACACAAGAGGCACTTGGTTATACAAATAAATTTCCTAGATGGTCAATAGCCTATAAATTTGAAGCTGAAGAATTTACAACCAAGCTTTTGGATGTAGTATGGAATGTAGGAAGGACAGGAAAGGTCACTCCCTCAGCTATCTTAGAACCAGTTGATTTTTCAGGAGTAACAGTTTCGAGAGCAACACTAAATAACTATGATGATATCCTTAGAAAAAAAGTTAAAATAGGATCTAATGTATTTATTAGAAGGTCTAACGATGTTATCCCAGAAATTCTGGGAGTCGTAGATGAAAATCAGGAAGATACAATAGATATAGAAAAACCAACACACTGCCCATATTGTCATAGTGAATTAATTGAAGGAAATGTTCATATCATTTGCCCTAATTCCATATCTTGCACTCCTCAGCTTTTAGCAAGGATGGAGCATTATGCATCAAGAAATGCCATGGACATCGAAGGTCTTTCTGAAAAAACCATAGGACAATTAATAGCAGAACTTGATATTAAAGAAATATACGATATCTATGACCTAAAATACGAAGATTTAATAAATTTAGAAAGATTCGGGCCCAAGAAAACTCAAAATCTCTTAGATGCTATTGAAAATAGCAAAAATAGAGATTTAAGCGCCTTTATCTATGCAATTGGTATTCCTAATGTGGGGGAAAGAACAGCTAGAGACTTAGCCAGTAAATTTAAATCATTTGAGAAATTAAGAGAAGCAAGTGTCGAAGAGCTTGTAGAAATTGAAGATATAGGAGAGATTACAGGAGAAAATATAGTAGAATTTTTTCATGACGAAAATATTGTAGAATCTATAGATATTCTCTTATCAAAAGGTATAAATTTGATAAACCCAAAAGAAAATTATGATTCTAAACAAAAATTAGAAGGCATTAATTTTGTTATAACTGGCACAATTGATGGTTATAATAGAGATGACATTAAAAAAATGTTGGAAGACAATGGTGCCAATGTGAGAACTTCTGTATCTAAAAATACTAATTATGTTTTGGCAGGCGAAAAGGCTGGATCAAAAAAAGATAAGGCAATCAAACTCGGTGTCGAAATATATGAAGAAGATAAATTAAATGAGTTTTTAGAAGAATTAAAAGGAGAATAGGATGGATATAAAAGAAGTCGAAAGAATCTATAACCTAAGTCACTTAAGCTTAGAAAACCAAGATAAGGAAATGATTTCTAATAAGTTTAATAGGGTTCTAGAATTTATAGAAGATATTTTCAATGTAGATACTTCTGATGTAGAGATGACTGATTATATAAAAAATCATAAGGCCGTTTTTAGAGAAGATATTCCTCAAGAGTCTTTAGAAAGATCAAAGGCACTTGAAAATGCTAAAGATACAGAGTTTGGATATTTTAGACTGGATTGGAAGCTATAGGAGCAATGATGAATATAGAAGCAATTATAGAAAAATATAAAAATAATGAAATGAGTGTAGAAGAATATACAAAAACTACCCTAGAAAAAATTAAAAATGATAAGACAAATGCTTACCTAGCATTTGATGAAGAAGACTCAATTAAAAGAGCTAAAGATCTAGATAATAAGCTTAAAAGCAATGAAAAATTAGGGGCTCTTTTTGGTATTCCTATTGCTATTAAGGATAATATTTCTTATAAAAATATGAATATGACTTGTGCTTCAAAGATGCTAAAAGATTTTAGACCCATGTTTGATGCCAATGTTGTAGAAGACTTATTAAAAGAAGATGCAATTATAATCGCAAAGACTAATATGGATGAATTTGCAATGGGAGCTAGGGGGAAAACTTCATACTTTGGCCCTGTAAAAAATCCTTTAGATGAATCAAGAGTTACAGGTGGTTCTTCATCTGGTTCAGCAGCTAGTGTTGCAAAAGGTGATGTTGTAGTTTCTCTAGGTACAGATACAGGTGGGTCTGTAAGGTGCCCAGCTAGTTATTGCAACATAATTGGATACAAACCTAGTTATTCAATGGTAAGTAGAAGTGGTGTAGTTTCAATGTCTAACACTTTAGATCAGGTAGCAGTGTTTGGAAATAATATTTCTGACGTAAGGACAGTTAGTCAAACAATCCAAGGACCTGATAAAAAAGATATGACAGTTAGACTTGATAATTATAACTTTGAAGAAAAACATTATGAATTTAAAGATAAAAAAATAGCTTATATACCTACATCAGACCCACTAAATCATGGAATTGATGAAGAAGTAGAAGCTGATTATAATAAAGCTTTAAATATCCTAAAAGAATTAGGTGCTAAGTTAGAGCCAGTCAAACTTGAGTATTCGAAATTTGCTAATCAAGTGTATAATGTCGTAATGTCTAGTGAGGTTTCATCTAACATGTCTAGATTTGATGGTGTTAGATTTGGTTACCAAAGTGATAAGCACACTACAGTTGAAGAGCTATTTATAAATTCAAGATCTGAGGGACTTGGTGAGGAAGTTCAAAGAAGAATAGCTTTAGGAACAATGTATCTCTCAGCTGATGATAACCAAAGAGTTTATAAACAAGGATTAAAAATAAGAACCTTAATTAAAGAAGAATTAGAAAAAGTGTTTGAAGAATATGACCTAATTATAACTCCTACTGTACTAAACCTACCACCTCAAATAAATGATGACTACCAAGACCCATTAAGTGATTTTAAATCTGATGGTTTTAATGTAATTGTAAACTTAGCTGGTATGTGTGGCTTATCCTTACCAGTAAGAAAGGGACTATCAGGATCAATCCAATTAATTGCTAATACAAATGAAGATAGCAAATTACTAAATGCAGGCGAAGAATTTTTAAGGAGAATAAATGAAAACTAAAACAATAATAGGTTTAGAGATTCACGTTGAATTATCTACAGATACAAAAATGTTTTGCTCCTGTAAAAATGAATTCGGAGCAGTTCCTAATACAAATGTATGCCCTATATGTCTAGGTCATCCAGGTACCCTACCTCAAATGAATAAGAGGGCGGTAGAATATGCAGTAATGGCGGGCCTTGCCTTTAATTGTAAAATTAGAAATGAACAAAAGGTAGATAGGAAGAAATATTTCTATCCAGACCTTGTAAAAGGTTATCAGCTTACACAATTTGAAAAACCATATGCTTACGAAGGATATCTAGAGCTTTCTAGTGGTAAACATATCAATATTAGAGAAATCCATATGGAAGAAGATACAGGAAAATCAAATCACAATGATGATAACACTGTTCTTATGGATTATAATAGGGCAGGTGTACCTCTAATTGAGATTGTAACAGATCCTGATATAAATTCACCAGCAGAGGCAAGAGAGTTTGTTGAAACACTTGCAGCTACTCTAAGATTCTTAGATGTATCAGACTGCATTATGGCAGAAGGATCTATGCGTGTAGATGTCAATGTAAATATAAAGGATGAAGAGTCTGGTCTTAAGACTGAAATTGCAGAAATAAAAAACATAAACTCAATAAGGGCTATAGAAAACGCCCTAACATATGAAGTTGAGAGACAAACTGAACTTCTAAAAAACAATGAAACTGGTACAAAAGAGACCAGAAGATGGGATGATATTGAACTTAAAACTATCCATATGAGAAATAAAGAAGTAGGAAATGATTATAGGTTCTCAGCTGATGGAGATATTCCAGATATTTATCTATCTGATGAGTTTATTGAAGAAATAAAAAATAATCTTCCTGAACTACCAAGCAAAAAACAAGATAGATATATGAAAGATTACAAACTTTCTGAATATGATGCAAATCTTTTAAGTCACGACAGGAACCTATCGCGTATTTTTGAACTAACAAACAAAATAGTAAATGATGCAAATACTACAGCAAATTGGATACTAACAGAACTATCAAGAAGGCTTAATGAAGCTGAAGAAACTGCTAATGAAATGAATTTATCTGTAGAAAATTTTGCTAAACTAATCAATCTTGCAAAAGAAAACAAGGTTAACAACAATGTAGCAAAAAAACTTCTTAGAGAAATTTATACTAGCAATGAAGATCCAGAAAAGCTAGCCCAAGAAAGGAATCTTCTACAAATTTCTGATGCATCATTCCTTGAAGATGTAGTAAATGAAGTGCTTGAAGAAAACCCTCAATCTATCGAAGACATCAAAAATGGTAAAGATAGGGCGTTTGGATTTTTAGTTGGACAAGCTATGAAGAAAACAAAGGGCAAGGGTAATCCTCAAGAAATCAACAAGTTACTAAAAGAAAAGATAGGAGAATAGGAAGTGCTTGTGCACTTCCCTTTTTTTAAATGAAAATACTTATTAAAAATTCAAAAATACTATCGATGAAAAATTCTGATATTATTAAATCAGACATTCTTATCGATGGTAAGTACATAAAAAAAATAGAAAAAAATATTAATGATTCAGTAGATAGAATAATTGATGCATCAAACATGTTAACTATGCCAGCCTTTATAAATTGCCACAGCCATGTTGGAATGAGTTTATTTAGAAATTATGGCAAAGAAGTAGACCTAATGACCTGGCTAAATGATTACATCTGGCCTTTAGAAGGTAAATTGATTGATGAAGATGTTTACACTGCAAGTCAGGCTTCTTTCGTAGAAATGGTAAAAAACGGAATTGGAAGCTTTGCCGATATGTATTTTTTTTCAGAGGCAACAATCAAAGCTTCAATAGAAATTGGTATCAGGGGCGAAATATCAAGGGGGCTTTCTATACCAGATCCAGATAACTATAGGCTTAAGGAAAATATCATGCTTTATGAAAAGTATAAAGCAAATGATTTAATTAATATTGGTCTTGGGCCACATGCAATTTATACTTCAGACATCGAACACCTAAAAAAAGTATCAGACTTAGCTGATAAATATAAGATGCCAATTCATATTCATTTATCAGAAACAAAACAAGAAAATGAAGAGTGTTACAAGAGATATAAGATGTCACCAACTGAAGTTTTTGACAAGGCAGGTATTTTTAAGCATAAAACCATAGCAGCACATGGCATATATTTATCTGATTCTGATCTAGATATAATTAAAGAAAATAATGTAACTATTGTTCATAACCCGGCAAGCAATCTAAAATTATCCTCAGGATTCTTAGACCTATCGAGGCTCATAGATAAGGGCATAAATGTTGCATTGGGAACAGATTCTTCAGCTAGTAACAATAAACTATCTATTTTAAGAGAAATGGAACTTGCAGGACTTCTTTCAAAACTTTACTCGTCTAGAAATGTTGAAGCCTATGAGATATTAAAAATGGCAACAATAAATGGGGCAAGGGCTTTAGGTTTAGGAGATAAAATTGGAAGCATAAAAGAAGGTAAGCTTGCCGATTTAATCCTAATCAACCTTGATAATATGAATCATAAACCTAATAATAATTTGATAAGCTCTCTAGTTTATTCAACCTATGAATCAGATATTAGATATAATATTATAAATGGAAAAGTAGTATATGAAAATGGTAAAGTTAATAACATTTGTGAAAAAAATTTGCATGAATCAATAAATATATCAAGTAAAAGGCTAGGCATATTGTGATTGGTATAGACATAATATCAGTAAAAAAAATAGAAGAAAAAACCGCTTTATTTTTTAAAAAAGTCTTTACGGAAGAGGAACTTTCTTATGCTAATAAAAAGACTAATAAATTTCAAACCCTGGCAGGAATTTTTGCCCTTAAGGAAGCAATAATCAAGGCTTATGATCTTAATTTAGCATATATAATTAGAAAAAGAATTCAGATAAATTATAGAGATAATAAGGCTTATGTCATAATTGATGGTAATGTGAAAGATTGTCATGTATCTATTTCTCACGATAGTGGTTATGCTGTTGCAGTTTGTATAGCAGGTGATAAAGATAAATATAATGTAGATTTAGAAATGAAAAAACTACTACCAAAAAGGAATAAAAGAAGTCATAAGGGCAATTATGGTAAGGTGGCATTTCTCGGTGGAAGCTCAGGTATGGCAGGATCTTGTTATCTAAGTTCTAAAGCTTCATTACGAGTTGGTGCAGGCTTAGTTTATTTACTGGTACCAAACTCAATAAGTGATATTTTACAAATTAAGTCAGTAGAGCAGATAGTAAAAACTATAGATTCTTATAATTTAAAGTATAATAAAAATATATTTGAACAGATTTTAAATTATTTAGAGGATAAGAATGTTCTTGCAATTGGTCCAGGCATGGGAAATGACCCTAGTTTAAATAATCTAATAGGCAAAATAATAAATAAATTTAAGGAAAAAATTATAATTGATGCCGATGGACTAAATGCTGTGTCAAAGGATATTTCTATTTTACATAATAAAGATAACATAATATTAACTCCTCACTTGAAAGAATTTTCAAGGTTGACAGGACTTTCAATTGACGAAATTAATTCAAACAGAAGTGAAATTGCAATTAATTTTGCTAAAAAGCATAAGGTTATTTTGGTATTAAAATCTGAACAAACAATAGTAACTGATGGATACAGGATATATGTAAATAAAATTGGTAATCCTGGTATGGCCACAGCAGGTAGTGGAGATGTTCTAACTGGTGTAATAGCTGGTCTATTAGCTCTTATGGATGAATATGATGCCTCACGACTTGGAGTTTATTTACATTCATTTGCTGGAGACCTAGCATCTCTTAACTTAACTGAAGAATCTTTAATTGCCAGTGACATTATAAAATATTTGCCTAAAGCCATCAAACTTATGAGGTAGTTATGCAAGAAACTTATTTAGAAGTAAATATAGATAAAATAAGAAACAATATTTTAAATATAAGAAATCTTAATGATAAATCCAAATTTTGTGCAGTTGTAAAAGCAAATGCCTACGGACTTGGTGCAGACGAGGTGTCTAAAGGAATAGAAGATATAGTAGATTACTTAGCGGTAGCAAGATTTAGCGAAGCTATGCAGTTGCGTAGAAATAATATAAAAAAACCAATTCTGATTTTGGGATACGTAGCTCCAGAAGATATTAAAGAATGTGCTAAAAACAATATTGATATATCTATATATGATTTAGACCTAGCCACTAAAATTAACGATTTAGGTTATAAGATAAATGCTCACTTAGTAATAGATACTGGCCATGGTAGAATTGGTTTTAGAGAACATGAAATTAACAAAATTAGAAAATTAAAAGATTTAGAATTTATAAACATAATTTCTGCCTTTAGTCACTTTTCTACATCTGATGAAGAAGATGTGTCATTTACAAATAAACAAAATGAGATTTTTGATAGGGTTATAGGAAAGGTAAAGGATGATTTTAACTTTAAATTTGTTCATTTATCCAATTCTGCAGGAGTACTAAAACATCAAATTTTTAAAACAATGTATAGGGTTGGAATATCAATTTATGGTTTGTACCCATCTGAAATAGTTAAAAATGAATCAAATATTAAGCTAGAGAAAGCATTTAATTTATATAGCTTTGTTCACTTTATAAAATATGTGGAAGCAAATACACCAATAGGCTATGGTCGTACATACATAACAGATAAGCCAATGAAAATTGCGACAGTTGCTATTGGTTATGCTGATGGATTTAGTAGAGCTTTTTCTAATAAGGGTTATATTTTTATAAATGGTAAGTATTGTAAAATATTGGGAAGAGTTTGCATGGATCAAATAATGGTAGAAGTAACGGACTTGGATGATATTAAGATAGGGGATAGGGTAGAATTATTTAAGGATATCGATGAGGATGCCCAGAATATAGGTACCATTTCATATGAATTGATATCAAATATCTCTATGAGAGTTAAGAGAGTTTATATAAAAGATGAAAGTCTTGTAGCTAATCGAAATTACTTAGGAGAATTGAATGAAAGTTAAAAGAGGAGATTTATATTATGCAGACCTTTCTCCGGTAGTTGGTAGCGAGCAGGGAGGAGTAAGGCCTGTAATAGTTGTACAAAATGATGTAGGCAATAAGTATTCGCCGACAATTATTGTTGCACCCATAACTAGCCAAATGAATAAGGCCAAACTTCCAACACATGTGAAGATAAAGGGAAATAAATATGGTTTGCCCAAAAATTCTGTTGCACTTATGGAACAACTAAGAACAATTGATAAGAAAAGACTAAGAGAAAAAATAGGTAGTTTTTCTATTGATATTATGAATAGAATTGACGAGGCTATTGCAATATCATTAGCCATAGATAAGGATAATTGATTACATATTTAATTAAACAAATAAAAAGATCAAACAAAATGATTTGTTATCATGAGTCATTTTGTTTGATCTATTTTTATATATTTACTAAATTCTTATAATCATTAGCTATCATTTTAGCAAGTTCGTCAGGGTTACCACATCCTGTTGTGATTACTAGGTCATCATCCTCTATTATATCATAAATATAATCCCTAGCTTCTTCAAAAGTACCTATATATTTTGCGTTAAGACCTTTATTGACCATTGCCTCAACTACATCCTTAGAATGTATAGTTGGGTCAAATTTTTCTCTTGCTGCATATATATCAGTAACAATTATTTCATCAGCGGAATCAAAACTTTCTAGAAAATCATTAAATAAAGTCTTAGTTCTTGAGTAAGTATGTGGCTGCCATACACAAATCAGTCTGCCTTTTGTATGTTCTGCCAAGGCATCAAGAGTTACTAATATCTCTGATGGGTGGTGGCCATAGTCTGTCATTATCCTAGTATTTTTTACATGGCCTACTATTTCCATACGTCTGCTTAGACCAGTATATAAAGCTAGGTTTTTTCTAATGGTTTCTATATCTATACCATTTTCATAAGTAGATATTATAGAAGCCATAGCGTTATTTATATTATGCCTTCCGATTACGCCAAGTTTAAAGTGCTCTACATCTCCATTTTTCATAATCAAATCAAAACTAGGTCTTCCTATTTCATCAAATTTGATATTAGTAGCATTATAATCTGCATCAGGATTTTCTTGACCATAAGTAATTAGCTCACCTTGAACAGCATCCAGAACAAGCTTGTTGTTCTCTTCATTGAGGTTAAGAATTGTTTTTGAATTTTCATCTTGGTTTCTTAGATAAAACTTAAATGTTTCAACAATATCCTCTAAATCTTTATAATAATCTAAGTGGTCTTCGTCAATGTTTAGGATGATTACTGTTTGTGGATAATAATATCTAATATTTCCCTTATACTCACAAGCTTCAGTAACAAGGAAATCCTCACTTCCTACCTTCACATTTCCTTCCATATCATCTAGGTTTCCCCCTAGGAGAATTGTAGGATTTTCTTCAGAATGTAGGAGAATTTTTGAAATCATACTTGTGGCAGTAGATTTACCGTGGGAACCTGAAATAGCAATAGAATTCTTATAGTTTCTCATTAGGGCTCCCAAAAATACACCTCTTGTAACAACTGGTGCTTGAAGTTTTCTTGCTTCAATTAATTCTTCATTGTCATCAGAGATTGCATCAGTATATACTATAAGATCAGGATTTTTGATATTTTCTTTTTTTTGACCAATATAAACTTCAACACCTAGATTTATTAAAGCTTGTACATTATCAGATAAGCTTTTATCGGATCCTGTAACTTTATAACCTTTTTCAAATAATAAATGAGCAAGACCACTCATTGATATGCCACCGATACCAATAAAATGAACATGTTTATACTTGTGTTCATCTAAATTAAATTCAAACATATATTTATTGTCTCCTTAATAGTTAAGTCTAAAAGTATTTTATTATATTATACCATATTTATTATAAAAAACTTGTCAAGTAGCACTTTGAATATAGTCATATAAGACGTATATTTATATTATAAACTAAAGTTTAAAGGAGGGTCCATGAAATTCGTAATAGCCAATGATCATGGAGGAATTGATTTACAACCAGCAGTTGAAGAGAAGCTTCGCGAGCTCGGTCATGAAGTGGTTCATCTAGGAACCTATGGTAGAGACTCTTGTGATTATAGTGATTATGCTGCTAAAGCTTGTGAAAAAGTTAACAATAAAGAAGCTGATTTTGCAATTCTAATATGCGGTACCGGATTAGGTATGTCCATTTCTGCAAATAAAGTAAAAGGCATCAGGGCAGCATGTGTTTCTGAACCATTTTCAGCGAGAATGAGTAGGGCACACAACAATGCTAATGTACTTTGCCTAGGTGCAAGAGTAATTGGTACTGAAGTTTGTAAAATGATTGTTGAAGAATTTGCAAATACTGAATTTGAAGGTGGGCGTCACCAAAGACGTGTTGATAAAATTACAAAAATAGAAGAAAATAATTGAGACTATTTGAGTCTCTATTTTTGTTTATTATAAAGGAGAATAATATGACTATACCTACACCACACATTTCTGCTAAAAGTAAAGATGAGATTGCTAAAACAGTTCTTATGCCGGGAGATCCATTAAGAGCTAAATTTATTGCAGATAATTTTTTAGAAGATGTGACACAATTTAATGAAACTCGTGGTATGCTTGGATATACAGGTTATTATAAGGGTAAAAGAGTGTCAGTAATGGGCAGTGGAATGGGAATACCATCTGCTATGATTTATTACAATGAACTTTTTGATTTTTATGATGTAGATTGCATAATTAGGGTTGGAACAGCGGGTTCAATGCAAAAAAATGTTAAACTACACGATATTGTAATAGCTTCCTCAGCTTGTTCAGAATCATCAATAAATGACAATTTATTTGGAAATATTCATTTTTCTGTAACACCAGATTACAATCTTCTGGTAAAAGCAGTTGATAAATCAAAAGAGCTTGGTTATACTACCCACTGCGGACAAGTACATTCCTCTGATCAATTCTATAATGATATGGATCAAAAAGTATTTGAAAATTTAAGAAAATATGGGATTCTCTGTGTAGAAATGGAGTCTTATGGTTTATATATGGCTGCAAGAAAGCATGGTAAAAAAGGACTTGGTATCTTTACCATATCTGACTCACTTATAGAAAATGTAGCTGATAGTGCTGAGAACAGACAAAAATCATATACTAATATGATGGAGCTTGCTTTAGAGGTAGCAGAAGCTTAGGATGATCAAAACAATTATAATGGCTGCTGGTGAAGGAACTAGGATGAAATCAAATAAATCCAAGGTCCTTCACACGCTTCTTAATAAAGAAATAATTAAATATGTAAAAAGCGCTAGTGATTTTGAAAACTCCGAAACAATAATCATTGCAGGGAAAAACAAAAGCAAGCTTGAGAATTTATTTCCTGAAGTTAAAATTGTTGAGCAAGAGATTGGCGATAATATCCCTTATGGTACTGGTTATGCTGCAAGTCTAGCCCTAGATTATATAGATGATAATGATGAAGTTTTGATACTAAATGGAGATATACCATTAATTAAAAAAGAATCTTTAGAATCTTTAATTGAATACCACACAAATTCAAATTCATCATGTACAATACTTTCAACATTAATTGATAATCCAAAAGGATATGGAAGAATAATAAGGGACGAAAGAGGTAATTTCCTTAAGATTACAGAGGATAGAGACCTTGAAGATAATGAACGATCAATTAATGAAATAAATGTTGGAATTTATATATTCAAGGCAAGAGATCTGAAAGAATCAATTAAAAAAATAGATTCAAACAATGATCAAAATGAATTATACCTAACAGATTGTGTTGGTATTTTACGTGAAGAAAATAAATTGGTAAAGGCATATGTTGGCGATGATTTCGAGCAATTTTATGGTATAAATAATAAATTCGAACTATTTAAGGCCCATAAAATCTTACAAAATAGGATAAATATGGAGCATATGCTAAATGGAGTTATTATAGAAAGCCCAAATACTACCTTTATAGAAGAAGGAGTTGAGATTGGTAATGATACTATTATAAGCGGTTTTGTTAAAATATTTGGGAAAACAAAAATAGGCAAAAATTGCTACATAGAAGGTTCTACTAGAATAAATAACTCTACTATTGAGGATAATGTTAGAATTGATAATGCGGTGATTGAAGATGCTTACATGGAAAAGAACAGCGATATTGGCCCATTTGCAAGACTTAGACCTAACAGTCATATTGGTAAAAATGTCCACATAGGAAATTTTGTTGAGGTTAAAAATTCAAACGTTGGTAAAAATACTAAAGCTGGACATCTTGCATACATCGGTGATAGTGACTTGGGTAAGAATGTAAATATTGGATGTGGAGTTGTATTTGTTAACTATGATGGTAAAAACAAACACAGATCCATTATTGAAGATGATGCTTTTATTGGGTCAAATGCAAATATAGTTGCTCCAGTAAGAGTTTATAAAGAGGGATTTGTAGCAGCAGGATCTACAATTACCGAAGATGTAAGCTCTGGTGAATTAATAATTGAAAGGGCTGAGCAAAAACATATTAAAGGTTATGTTGAGAGAAAAAAAGAAAAAGATAGGAGTAGTAAGTAGTAGTTATGTCAAGTTTAACAAATAAGTATATTCAAAGAGGAGAGCTTAAGCTTTTAACAGGAAATTCGAATAAAAAATTAGCAGAAAATGTTTCTAAAAATATAGGAATTGACTTAACAAAGGCAGATATTGAAAAGTTTAAAGATGGTGAAATATCAATAAAGATTAATGAATCAATAAGAGGGAAGGATGTCTTTATAGTTCAACCTACCTCTTCTCCAACAAACGATAATCTTATGGAGCTATTAATAATGATTGATGCATGTAAGAGAGCTTCTGCTGGCTATATAAATGCAGTTATCCCATACTATGGATATGCAAGACAAGATAGGAAGACTAGGGGAAGAGAACCAATAACTGCCAAGCTTGTAGCTAATCTTCTTACTATCGCCGGAGCCGATAGGGTTATCACCATGGATCTTCACGCAGGACAAATTCAAGGTTATTTCGATATACCTGTTGATCATTTTTCTGCTATAAGACTACTATCCACACATTTCCAATCTTTCGCCTTTGATAAACCAGAAGATTATGTAGTTGTAAGTCCTGACTTGGGTGGTGTAAGGCGTGCAAGAGAATTTGCAGATTATTTAAAACTTCCAATAGCTATTATAGAAAAAAGAAGACCAATGCCAAATGTTTCAGAAGTTATGTCTGTAATTGGTGATTTTAAAGGAAAGCACGCTATAATTGTTGATGATATGATTGATACAGCAGGAACTATTACTAATGCTGCTGATTTCTTAGTTGAAAATGGCGCAAAGGATGTATATCTAGTAGCAACTCATGGTGTTTTCTCTGGAGATGCAGTAAAAAAACTTGCAAAACCTTCTGTAAAAGAAGTAATAATTACCGATACCATAGAGCTTCCTAAATCAAAGAAAATAGACAAAATTACTCAATTGTCTATAGCCCCACTTCTTGCAGAGGCAATTAATAGGATTAATACCTACGAATCTATTAGTGGGCTATTTACGGTTATAGAATAATGTATTTTATTGTAGGATTAGGAAACCCAGGCTTACAGTATGAGAACACCAGGCATAATGCTGGTTTCAAGACTATTGATTATTTGGCAAATAAATATGATATAGATGTTAGAAAATCTAAGTTTAAATCTCTTTACGGTCAGGGAGTAATCTCTGGCCAAAAAGTTATGCTTATAAAACCTCAGACCTATATGAATAATTCTGGAGAGGCTATAAGAGAACTTAAGAATTTCTATAAATTTGATATAGAAAAGTTAATCGTAATCTATGATGATATAGATATTGATTTTGGAACAATAAGAATTAGAAAAAAAGGTTCGGCAGGAAGCCATAATGGAATGAAATCAATAATTTATCAAATCCAAGATGATAAATTCCCAAGAATAAAAATATCTGTTGGTAAGAAGCCTGAATATATGAATCTAGCAAATTTTGTTCTTAGTGGTTTTTCTAAAAATGAGGTAGGCATAATAGAAGATGAGATTAGGCTAGCTTCAGATGCTGTAGAAATAATTTTAGCATCAGATATTGATAAGGCGATGAATAAGTACAATTCGGTCAAATTGGTGAATGATGATAATGAATAGATTAATTGAAAAATTAATTAATGCTGATCAAATTAATAAAGTTAAATACCAGATTGAAGATTACTCACCACTTTATGTTCAAGGTCTAAGTGAAGGCTCAAAGTCTCACTTAGCCTTGAGTATTTTTGATTTACTTGGTAAAAATGTTGTTCTTATAGTAGAAGATCATAAAAAAGCAGAAAATTATTTAAATGAAATAAATCAAATAGAAGAAATTGCAAAGTATTATCCACCGTTAGATATTAATTTTTACAACATAAAGTCAATAGATGATAAGAAACTTAATCAAAGATTAGACGTTTTATTTAGTCTTACTAGAGATGAAAAATTTATAACAATTACAACTATTGATGCCATAAAAAACAAATTAACATCTTTAGATAGATTTAACAAGTCATTTGTTAGAATAGATGAGGAGAGCTTGGTAGATGTAGATGAATTAATCAAAGATTTACTTGCTCTTAATTATAATCCAACCGATTTTGTTGAGGATAGAGGTGACTTTGCAAAAAGAGGTTCTATCTTTGATATATGGCCTAATAATTATGAAAATCCAATAAGAATTGAATTGTTTGATGATGAAATTGATTCAATTAGGATTTTTGATAAAAATACTCAAAGAACAATAGATAAAATAAATGAGGTGGAAATACCACCAGCTAGTGAGCTATTGTATGATAGAGAAGATTATAGCAAGGTCATAAAAGAAATTAATAAAGAAATTGATAAAAAAAATATTTCTACTAGCAATGATCAAAAACTTGTTGATAAGTATAAGCAAATAGTATCTTATATTGACCAAAGTATGTATGTTGCAAATAAAGATTTGATTAGTGCTTATAGGAAGGATAATTTTTCAACTTTTATTGATTATATTTCAGATGATACAGTATTTATTTTCGATGATGTTTCAAGGATTTATGAGTCTGTAAAAGAGATTGATGAAAAATTTCTCTTAGACTTAACTTATCAGATGGAAAATGGTGAAGTTTTCTCTTCATTTTCTAATTTTTTGATTGATACTGAGAAAATATATGAGAAGATATATAACTATAAAATTATAAATTTAAGTTCAATTCTCAAAAGAGCAAAATTATTTTCACCTATGAAAATAATAGAATTTAAGACTATGGAAGTTGAAAATTTCAATAAGAATGTAGAACAATTTATAAATACTGCAATAAGACTTGCTAATGACAATCAAAAAATATACGTTTTTGCTGGTTCTAAGTCAAGAAAAGAAAGTCTTTTACAAAGTTTTGTAGACCATAATTTTTTACTAGCAACAGATGAAGATAAGAATCCAACTTTTGAAAAATCACCAATCATAATTTCAGATAAGAAGTCAAATGAGGGTTATTTTGTCAAAGATATTTCTTTACATGTATTTACAAGTAAAGAAATATTTGGAAAATCTGTAAGTAGAAAACGCTCAAATAAAAAAGTTACTTCTAAAAATATAATCAACTATTCAGACCTAGAAATAGGTGATTATGTAGTCCATGAAAACAACGGAATTGGTATATATCAAGGCCTCAGAAAAGTCGAAAGGAATGATGTTGAGAAAGATTTTATACTTATAGAGTATAGGGGAAATGATAAACTTTATATACCTGTCGACCAGATGAATCTTGTAAGCAAATATATAGGAAATAAGGGTGAGAAACCAAAACTATCTTCATTAGGATCTGTTCAGTGGCAAAAATCAAAGCAAAGAGCTAAAAAGGCAGTTGATGAAATAGCAGATGATTTGGTAAAACTTTATGCTAAAAGATCAAAAGAAAAGGGCCATGCTTTTTCCAAAGATACTAGCTGGCAAACTGAGTTTGAAAACTCTTTTCCATATGATGAAACTTATTCTCAGCTTAGAAGTCTAGATGAAATTAAGGCTGATATGGAGAGTGATAGGCCAATGGACAGACTACTTTGTGGAGATGTTGGTTATGGGAAAACAGAAGTAGCTTTACGAGCAGCATTTAAGGCAATTATGGATGGTTATCAGGTGGCATTTTTAGTACCTACTACAATACTTGCCAACCAGCACTATCATACAATGCTTGAAAGATTTAAGGACTTTCCTATTTCAACTAAAATGTTATCAAGATTTAATACGAAAGCTAAGGATAATGAAATCTTAAGAGATATAAAGACTGGAAAAGTTGACATTGTTGTTGGAACCCATAGGCTCTTATCAAAAGATGTTAAATTTAATAAACTAGGTCTTTTGATAATCGATGAAGAGCAAAGATTTGGAGTAAAACATAAAGAAAAATTCAAGCAGTTTAAATCTTCAATCGATGTACTGACTTTATCTGCAACTCCTATCCCCAGAACTCTTCAAATGTCCTTATCAGGTATAAGAGATTTATCAACCTTAGATGAACCCCCAGAAGAAAGATTACCAGTAAATACTTATGTACTAGAATATGATTCATCAATTATAAGGGATGCTATAGTCAGAGAGTTAAATAGAGATGGTCAAGTATATTTTGTCTACAATAGGGTCAATGATATAGAAAAATTATATCTAACAATTAAAGATTTAGTGCCTGAAGCAAGAATAGAAATTGTACACGGACAAATGAGTCCAAGGCAAATTGAAAATATAATGTTAGATTTTATTGATGGTGATATTGATATACTGTTAGCTACTACAATCATAGAAACAGGAATGGACATTAAAAATGTTAATACAATTGTAATTTATGACGCAGATCTAATGGGACTATCTCAACTGTACCAATTGAAAGGTAGGATAGGTAGAGGATATAGGTCTTCTTATGCATACTTTACTTATAGAACTGGAAAAATCTTGACAGAAATTGGGGAAAAAAGACTTAAATCAATCAGAGACTTCTCAGATTTTGGTTCTGGATACAAGATAGCAATGAAGGACTTAGAGCTTAGAGGAGCAGGCAATCTCCTAGGTGAAAGCCAGTCTGGATATGTTGAGGCAGTTGGTTATGATCTGTATGTAAAATTTCTACAAGAAGCTGTAGAAAAAGCGTCTGGTAAAGAAGTTAAAATAAAAGATGAAACACAAACATACATCGATATCAAGATAGATGCTTATATTCCAAACTCTTATATCAAAGAGTCTGGTCAAAAAATTGAGATCTATAATCGTATTGCAAATATTAGAGATAAGGATGATTATGAAAGTTTAGTTGAGGAACTTATTGATGTATATGGAGATATACCTCTAATAGTGGATAATATAATGTATGTTTCGCTTATAAAATCCCTAGCCTCATCTAATGGTATTTCTGAAATTAGAGAAAATAATAACAATATTAGTTTATTTTTTGTTGACAAAGATTTCTATTCATTCGAAGAATTAAAAGAAATCAATGAAACTTTCAAGGGGGAAATGAGCCTTGACCTATCGAATAAAGCTAGCTTTATAATTCCCTCAACAAGAAACAAATTACTTGACACTTATGAACTTTTAGATACAATTAACAAAATAAGGAGTAAAAAATGAAAAAGAAAATATTAACAATAATGCTAGCATCAACAATGGTGCTAGCAGCTTGTGGCAATCAAGCAAATGATGGAAAAAACGACTCTAAAGTAGAAGAAAAAGCAAGCACAGAAGAATTAGGAAAAGATACAATTGCTATAGTAAATGGTGATAAGATATCAAAAGAAGCCTATAAAAAAGAAATGAGCTTCTATGGATCAATGCTTGCAAGCAGACAAAATCTAAAAAATTCAATTGTTCAAATGATGGTGCAAGATAAGCTAATATCTGACGATATGAAAGTTAATAAACTAGAGATTGCTGACAAAGAAGTAAATGATGCGTTTCTAAACTCTGTAAAACAATTTGGCGGTCAAGAACAGTTTGATAAAATGCTTGATGACTACAATATGGATGTAGAAAAATTCAAAGAAACAGTAAAGAAAGATTTGATGTATCAAAAACACAAAGAATGGTTTACAAAAGAACATCCAGTAACTGATGAAGAAATTAATCAATATTATGAAGATAACAAGGATGAGTTTGCTAAACGTGATGCAAGTCATATCTTAGTTGAAGATGAAAAAACTGCAAAAGAAATTAAAGAAAAACTAGATAGTGGTCAAGATTTTGCTGAACTTGCAAAAGAATATTCAAAAGATTCAGCAAATGCTGAAAATGGTGGCAATCTAGGAACATTTTCAAAGGGACAAATGGTTAAAGAATTTGAAGATGCCGTATTCAAACTAAAAGAAGGAGAAATTTCTGAACCAGTCAAGACACAATTTGGATATCATATAATAAAACTAAACAAAGTAGCTGATTCTGTTGAAGACAATAAAGAAGCTATTACTAAAGCCTTAGAAGATAAAAAATATGCTGATTATATTAAAGAATTAAACGAAAAGGCTAATGTTGTAACTGAATCAACTACAGCAGATAATAAAAATGATTCAGTAGAAAAAACAGAAGATGCTGAGGAATCTGAATCCAAAGAAGATAGCGAAGAAAACAAAGAAGAAAATGAAGAAGATAAGAAAGATAATAATTAGTTTATTATCTTTAAGTCTTTGTCTTATATTATTTACATCATGTAATGAAAATATTAAAGACGACAATACAGTAGCCTTAGTAGATGGAAATTCGATAGATAAAAATACATTCGAGAAGGAATTAAGTTTCTATAGTTCTTATTATACAAAAAGATATGGTGATAGTTATTTAGAAACGAAAAACAATAAGGGTAAAACAAATAAAGAAAAGCTAAGGGAAGATTTATTAGACTCTATGATCAAAGATCAG
>JBHWRC010000067.1:0-5336 GCA_043426375.1 Anaerococcus sp. | reverse complement strand
CTGTCAGCATTATCATAAGGGCTACCTTTCTCACTTAGTGATCTTTCTATTCCGAATATATCTAGTATCTTATCTATGCTTTTGTTATCAAATTCTCGTCCTCTATCTGTGTGAAATATTTTTATTCTATTTAATGGATATTTTATTGAATAAATTGCTTCTTTTACTAAATCAGCACTTTTGTTTTTACCAGTTGAATATCCTATTATTTCTCTGTTGTGTAAGTCTATTATTGCACAGATGTAGTTCCAGTTGTTTCCTACTCTTACGTAGGTTAAGTCACTTACGCATGCTTCTAGAGATGGTCTATCATCAAAGTTTCTATCTACTTTGTTTGCTATTTTTTTGTTGTTGCTTTTATTTTTTTCTACCTTGTATTGTTTTACTGTATAGCTTGATACTAAGGCATGCTTTTTCATTATTCTACATATTTTTCTTCTTGATGCTATTATGTCTTGTTTTTCTAGTTCTACTTTGATTTTTCTAGATCCATATGCATTTTTACTCTTTTTGAATATTTCTTTGATTTTTTCTTCTAAAAGCTCTTCAGTTTCTAGGTTAGATTTTGCTTCTTCTTTGTTTAGATGATAGTATATTAAACTTCTAGTTATTCCTAAAAACTTACACATCGCACTAATACTGTATTTATCCCTATTTGAGATTATGAGCTTTACTTTTTGCCTAGTAGTAGTGCAGCTTGCTTTAAAATATCATTTTCCATTTCAAGCTGTTTTAATTTTTTTCTTAATCTAATTAGTTCTTTTTCTTCTTCAGTTCTATTGTCATCAATGTCAAAGGAGTTTGAGTTGTTGTACCTATTTACCCATCCCCTTATTGTTGACGGTGCTATATCATATTCTTCTCCCAATTTTTTATATGTGTAATTGCCTTGATTAAAGATTTCTACTATTTGTCTCTTAAAGTCTTCTTCGTAATGTCTAGCCAATTTAAAATCCCCCTATGATTTCTTATTATTTATTGTATCATATGTTCGATTTTAAATTGTACTATTTATTGTATCCATACCACATAGTAGCGAAGAAGTTTCTGTAATGGAAATGGAGCGAAGGGAGGAACAATATTTATTGTAATATTTGAAAAGGATGGACTATGACTTGATGGAATACAAGAAATGACGTATTCATTTCTCAAGGTTTGGATAGAAAAAGAATAAAGTTAAATAGTTGCATCAGAAATAAATAATATAATACAAGAAAATACTGAATCGCCGTATGCCGAACGGCACGTACGGGTGGTGTGAAAGGGGCTAGTTCTTAGCCCCTATTCGATTGTTTTTGTTTTTTATATTAAAATTTAGGAAATTGGTATATTTTGCGACTCAAAAAGCCCAATGCTCCTTCCTTCGACTATGCTCAGGATAAAATTCGTCGCATCGGGCTTTTTTCGCTGCATAAGGTTTTTCGTTATTTTCCTTCGTGCTACGCACTTGTAAAATAATGAAAAACGCTCAAATATTGCCTATGTAGGCCTATCCCAATTTGATGAAATCAAATTGATGGAAGGCCTGATACTTTAGTACAATATTTGAGCTACCATTTGCGACTCGGGAAATTTAACACTCCTATTCGTCGTGTTGAATTTTCCTCCCTGCATAATGTTTTTCATCAATTTTCCTGCGCATTGTGTGCTTGTAAAATTGTGAAAACCGCAAAAAATTTTGCTTACAAAATTTTTTACTACATTTAAAATGAGTGATTATCAGTAGTCATATGTTAGGATCCAGTACTGATTATCACTCATTTTCTTATGCGTTTAGTTTTTTCGCTAATTTTGATGTTGTTGCTGCTACTCTGTTTTTGTGGATAACATTTTTGCTTTCAGCTTGTTTTAGCTTTTTATCAACAACTTTAAATATTTCTCTTGCTTCATCAAGGTTGCCAGCTTCTACTGCAGCTTCGAACTTTTTGATGTAAGTTTTGATTTCTGATTTTCTAGCTTTGTTTCTAAGTGTATTTCTCTTAGCAACGTCAATTCTTTTTAAGCTTGATTTAATATTTGCCATCTATTTTCACCTCTCTTTTCGTTTTGCCTGACTTATGTATTCTACCATATTTAGACTAAAAGCTCAAGTTTTTATTTATTATTAGTATTTTTTTGAGAAATAGGCTTAGTTAGTATATAATTAATAAGAAATGAGAGGTTAGATATGAACGAAGAGAGTGTAAAAAATAAAAGAGAAAATTCGATATTAAATGTTGTTTGGGATTGGGTTAAGACTATAATTATTGCCCTAGCTATTACATTTTTTGTAAAGACTTTTATAATTGATGCTACGATTGTATCAGGCAAGTCAATGTTAAATACTCTTCATGATGGAGATTGGCTAATGGTTAATAAGATTGGCAAGCATTTTAGAGACTACAAAAGGGGAGAGATTGTTATTTTGAATGCCCCTGATTTTCCAAATAGACTATATGTAAAAAGAGTCATTGGTATCCCAGGAGATTTAGTAGAAATCATTGATGGAGATGTTTATGTCAATGATGAAAAGCTTGAAGAAAAATATGTACCGGTTGATGAAACTATTCCTAAAACGGAACAAACAGGATGGGTTTTGGGTGATAACGAATATTTAGTCTTTGGTGACAATAGGGACAATTCAAATGATGGAAGAGACTTTGGACCAATTTATAAAGAAGAGATTGTGGGTCATGCATTTTTAAGAATTTATCCTTTTTCTGATGCAGGACTTATTGATAATAAACCATATGATAATTAGATTAGTAGGAGTTATATGATTAAGAAAAAAGATAATATTAGAAATTTTTCAATTATTGCCCATATTGACCACGGAAAGTCAACTTTGGCTGATAGGCTTATTGAAGCGAGTGAAAACATTAGCCAAAGGGACATCAAAGAGCAGATGCTTGATGATATGGAGCTTGAGCAGGAACGTGGTATTACAATCAAATTAAAATCAATCAAGATCCACTATAAAGCCAAGGATGGCAAAATCTATGATTTAAACCTCATAGATACCCCTGGCCACGTGGATTTTAATTATGAAGTTTCAAGGTCTCTTAAGGCTTGCGAGGGAGCTATCTTAGTAATAGATGCAAGTCAAGGTGTTGAAGCCCAAACTCTTGCAAACACCTACCTTGCCC
The DNA here is from genome assembly GCA_043426375.1 of Anaerococcus sp. GTDB lineage: Bacteria > Bacillota > Clostridia > Tissierellales > Peptoniphilaceae > Anaerococcus. The sequence continues at coordinate 2,211 of JBHWRC010000067.1, read as the reverse complement.
TAGAACAAGACCTTGAAATCTTGCCTGTTTTAAATAAAATTGACTTACCAAGTGCCAGGGTTGATGAAGTAAAGCTTGAAATAGAAAGCCAAATTGGACTAGATACAGATAATGCGCCTTTGGTTTCAGCAAAGACAGGTTTAAATATAGATGATGTATTAGAAGATATTGTAGCAAATATACCAGCTCCTGAAGACTACGATGACAAGCCGCTTAAGGCACTAATATTTGACTCTTTTTATGACTCTTATGTTGGAGTTATTTGTTATATAAGAGTCTTTGAAGGTGTGGTTCGTCCTGGAGATGAGATTAAGATGATGAATACTGGCAAGGTTTTTGAAGTAAACCAAGTTGGTTATACATCAAGAGGAAGAGTTCCTACAAAAGAACTTAGGTCAGGTGATGTTGGATTTATTGAGGCTTCTATAAAGCAAGTAAAAGATGCCCGTGTAGGTGATACAATCACAACTGTAGAAAACCCTACAGATAAGCCACTTACAGGTTACAAGGAAGTCCTTCCTATGGTGTATTCTGGTATCTATCCAGCAGAGGGAGAATCCTTCGATAAATTAAGAGATTCCTTAGAAAAGCTTCAGGTTAATGATGCTGCCCTTGTTTTTGAGCAAGAAAACTCCCAAGCACTTGGGGTTGGTCTAAGGGCTGGATTCTTAGGTCTTCTTCATATGGATATCATCACCCAAAGACTTGAGAGGGAATATGACCTTGATATCATTGCTACAGCTCCATCTGTAATTTATAAGATAAAATTAAAGGGAGAGGACAATGAGAAGGAACTACAAAATCCTAATGATTTCCCAGATCCAACAGAAATTCAATATATTAAGGAGCCTATGACAATTTCTGAGATAATTACTCCAAAAGATTATATTGGTCAGGTAATGGACCTTGCCCAATCTAGGCGTGGAGAATTGATCAATATGACCTATATAGATGAAACTAGGGTTTCTATCAAGTATAAAATCCCTCTAAGTGAAGTAATTTATAACTTCTTTGATAGTCTAAAATCAAGAACAAAGGGCTACGCCTCTCTTGATTATGAAGTGACAGACTATGTAGAATCTAATCTTGTCAAGCTTGATATTCTTATCAACGAACAAAACGTGGATGCCTTATCGCTTATTGTTCACAGAGATTCTGCTTATGCTAGGGGACGTGGAATTGTTGAAAAACTTAAGGATGAGATACCTAGACAACAATTTGCTGTGCCAATCCAAGCTGCTATAGGTGGTAAGATTATAGCCAGAGAGACCGTAAGAGCTCTAAGAAAAGACGTTATAGCAAAATGTTATGGTGGGGATATTTCAAGAAAGAAAAAGCTTCTTGAAAAACAGAAAGAAGGTAAGAAAAAGATGCGTCAACTTGGTAATGTTGAAGTACCACAAGATGCCTTCTTATCAGTATTAAAACTAGATGATGAATAAAAAAAGGATGTGGCGTTCACATCCTTTTTTGATCTCTAAATATGCTTAAGAATATTAAAAATAGGTAGATTCCAAGGCTTAATAGTAAAATGTATTTAAAATCTGTTACTGGATAGTAGGTCGCTGTATTAAAACCTTTTATAGAGATTATCCCTAAGAAAAGTGATAGGGGCGCACCTATTAGTAGAGTTTTTATTGGTAAACTTATAGATTTTTTTCTGAATTTTTCTAGCGAAAACATAATTAAGGCCATTCCTAAAAACCCAATAATAGAAAGTCTTGCATAAAATCCTAAAAACAATCGAGGAAGGAGAGTCTGGCGGACTTCTCCAGAGCCTATTATCATATTTGGCATTTTTTCGTGGTTTTGATATAGCACCATTTTTAGATTGTCTTTGTGAAAAGTAAGAGATTTTCGTGGCCTATCTTTATTAAAAATCTCGTCGTATTTTGTACTATATCCGTCAAGGTAGATTGCATCTTCTGTGTCAGTGTAATCAATTCCGCTGACCTTATCAGAAAATTCTACAGTATAGATATCATCACCCCTATAAACCCTGTACAAGCCCTTTTCGTATTCAAAATGCCTTGGAGCATTTAGGTAGGATATGATAAAAATAAAAATAGATCCTAGAAGGGCCACGACAGCCAAAGTAAAGTATCTACTTTCTTTTTTTATCCTTTTTTCTACAAAATCAAGTGGTTTTGTATTCTTACTTTCTATTTCAATTTGATCTTTCAAAAGATTTTCACACTCTGAGCAAGATTT
>JBHWRC010000066.1:0-13226 GCA_043426375.1 Anaerococcus sp. | reverse complement strand
TATTAGATTTTAAATTTACTTGACATACAATTCTAACTTAGTATACTAATATTAGCAGTCAATAGTTAAGAGTGCTAAAAGGAGTGAAAGACTTTGAAAGATAGAAGAATGCAGATACTTTTCACTATCATAAATTCTTATATCTTGGGAGGAGAGCCTGTCGGTTCTAAGTCTTTGGCGGATGATTATTCTTTTGATGTATCGGCTGCCACTATTAGAAATGACATGAGTGACCTTGAGAAGAGAGGACTCTTAAAAAAAGCCCACACTTCAAGCGGTAGGCTCCCATCAGACAAGGGCTATAGGTTCTTTGTTGATTATTTGATTGAAAATAACTTAATCGACGAAAAAGCAAGTCCAAACTTTGCTAATCTTAAAAAATCATTAGATAAGAGATACCACAATGCCACTGATATTGTAAATTCAGCCACAAAAATTTTGGCTGGTATTACGAATTTAACGGCAGTGTCGGTTACTTATAAAAATCAAATTAAGTCCATAGCCAATATTGAAATGATGAAGGTAAATGATTATAGCCTTCTTTTGATTGTGGTATATGACAATGGTTTGATTGTAAATGACCTTATCTATATAAATTATAGGATAGAAAAAGATGACCTTGATTTTCTAAATAATCTATTACAGAAAGAACTTATAGGATCAAGTATCTACCATTTGTCTGATAAGATTATCAAAATAGAAGAAAAGCTTAGTCTAAATTATAAGTATTTACTAGATATAATCCAAACTAAGATGAAAAATGAGTCTATGAAGGATTCTAACCAAGAGGTAAGGATAGAAGGTTTGGGTAATATATTCAGGTTCAAAGAATTTGATGATATAGTCAAGGCTAAAGAATTTATCAATCTCTTTGAGAGTCCAGATATTATTACAGATTTTCTAACAGATAATAATGATAAGAGCCTTGTCGTCACTATCGGAGAAGAAAATGAAATCGACCAGTTAAAAGAAAATACTATAATAACTTCTTATTTTAAGGTAGACGAGAATACTATCGGCAAGATAGGTGTTGTAGGTCTTACTAGGATAAATTATAAGGAAGTTATAGAGAGTATTAAACTAGTATCAGATTTACTAAATAATTAAGAGGAAGGTGAATGATTTGGCAGACGATATCAAAAAAGATGAAAACATAGAAGAAAATGAAGAAATTGAAGATATAGAAGATTCTGATGAAGAAGTAATCGATGCTGAAATTGTTGAAGACGAAAACGAAGAAATATCAGCAAACGATAATGAATATATAGAAAAATACCAGAGACTTATGGCAGATTTTGCAAATTATAAGCAAAGAGAAGAAAAGGCTAAGGCTGATTTTAAGAAGTTTGCTTCAAGCTCTTTGGTAGAAAAACTACTCCCAGTCCTTGATAATTTCGATAGGGCCCTTAAGGATAAAGATAATGAAGACCCATTTGTAAAGGGAGTCATTATGACAAGGGATGAACTTATTAAAATCCTTAAAAATGAAGGCCTAGAAGAAATTGCATCAGACGGAGAGAAATTTGATCACAATCTTCACCATGCAGTTATGACTGAAGAAAGTGAAACTGTAGAAGAAGATTATATTATAGAAACATTCCAAAAGGGATACAAACTAAACGGAAGAATCCTTAGACCAGCTATGGTTAAGGTAAGCAAGTAGGAGGAAAATTATATGGCTAAAATTATAGGAATTGACTTAGGAACAACAAACTCAGCAGTAGCTGTTATGGAAGGTGGTACTGCAACAATTATTCCAAACAGCGAAGGTAATAGAACAACACCATCAGTGGTAGCTTTCTCAAAAGATGGCGAAAGACTTGTAGGTGAAACTGCAAAAAGACAAGCAATCACAAACCCACATAGAACAATTGCTTCTGTAAAAAGAGAGATGGGTCACGATTGGAAGAGTGAAGAAATTGATGGCAAACAATATACACCAGAAGAAATTTCTGCAATGATTCTTCAAAAGCTAAAGGCAGATGCGGAAAGCTATTTAAATGATACAGTTACAAACGCTGTAATTACAGTACCTGCATACTTTACAGATGCTCAAAGACAAGCTACAAAAGATGCTGGACAAATCGCAGGCCTAAAAGTTGACAGAATCATTAACGAACCAACAGCAGCAGCCCTATCTTATGGTATGGATAAGGAAACTGACCAATCTAAGATTATGGTTTACGACCTTGGTGGTGGTACATTCGACGTTTCAATCCTAGAAGTAGGTGACGGAGTATTTGAAGTACTATCTACAAGAGGAAACAACAAGCTAGGTGGAGATGACTTTGATAATGCTGTTGTAGAATATCTTGCAGCTGAATTTAAAAAAGAATCTGGTGTTGACCTAACAAAAGATCTAACAGCTATGCAAAGATTAAAAGATGCAGCAGAAAAAGCTAAGAAAGAATTATCTTCAACACTTACTACAAATGTAAACCTACCATTTATCACAGCTGTAGATGGCCAACCAGTCCACTTAGATATTAACCTATCAAGAGCTAAATTTGACGAACTAACACACGACTTAGTAGAAAAGACAAGAAAACCAGTAGAAGACGCTCTTCATGATGCAGGACTATCAGCATCTGACATTGACAAAGTCCTTCTAGTTGGTGGTTCTACAAGAGTGCCAGCTGTTCAAGAGCTAGTTAAGAAAATTATCGGTAAAGACCCACAAAAAGACATAAACCCAGATGAATCAGTTGCAATCGGTGCAGCTATCCAAGGTGGAGTCCTAACAGGTGAAGTAAAGGACCTATTACTTCTTGACGTAACACCTTTATCACTAGGTATTGAAACCCTTGGTGGAGTTGCTACAAAGCTTATAGAAAGAAATACAACTATACCAACAAAGAAATCACAAATCTTTACAACTGCAGCAGATGGACAAACAGAAGTAGACATCCACGTAGTTCAAGGTGAACGTGAAATGGCAGCAGATAATACAACACTTGGTAGATTCCAACTTACAGGTATACCAGCAGCAAGACGTGGTGTTCCACAAATCGAAGTAACCTTTGACATTGATGCCAACGGTATTGTAAATGTAACTGCAAAAGACCAAGGTTCTGGTAAAGAGCAAAAGATTACAATCACATCTTCATCTAACCTAACTGAAGAAGAAATCGACAGAAAAGTAAAAGAAGCTGAACAATTTGCTGAAGAAGACAAGAAGAAAAAAGAAGATATAGACGCTAAAAACAACGCAGAAAACCTAGTATACCAAGCTAGAAAAACTGTAGATGATGCAAAACTTGAGGGATCTGATAAAGAAAATATCGAAGCTAAGGCAAAAGAACTAGAAGATGCAATAGCTGCGAATGATATCGATAAAATAAAATCTCTATCAGAAGAGTTAACAAATGAAATCTACAAAGTAAGCGAAAAAATTTATCAAGCAAATGAAGCAAGCGGGGAAGCAAACGGCTCAGCTGACGAAGATGTAGTAGATGCTGACTACGAAGTAATCGACGAAGATGAAGAATAATCTTTTGAAAGATTAGAAGTAGATAGTATAATAGAAACAATTGATAAAAGGAGCTATTTCCTAGTGAAATAGCTTTTTTTAGTGATTGGAGGATATATGAGAGACCCATATGAAGTTCTTGGCCTTGATAGAAGTGCCAGTGCTGATGAAATAAAGAGAGAATATAGAAAACTTGCTAAAAAATATCATCCAGACCTAAACCCAGATGACAAGGAAGCCGAACATAATTTTAAAGAAGCAACTTTAGCTTACGAAATCCTTTCAGATCCTAAAAAGAAAAAACAATACGATACCTATGGCTCAGCTGCCTTCGAAAATGGAGGAGCTGGCTTTAATGGAGGATTTTCTGGATTTGGTGATATTTTTGGTGATTTATTTGGAGATATATTTAACCAAGGCTATCAGACAAATGCCAAAAGGCCTGTAAAGGGCGCTGACATCCAGCAGATTGTAAACCTTACTTTCCAAGAGGCAGCCTTCGGTACAAGTAAGGAAATCCAAGTAAGAAGAGAAGTAGAATGCCATGTCTGCCACGGTTCTAAAGCTGAAGAAGGATCAGAAAGCCACACCTGCCCGGATTGTCATGGACAAGGTGTAGTAAATGAAGTATCAAGAACACCTTTTGGAACAATGAGCCGAACAGTAACCTGCAATAAATGCCATGGTACAGGTGAAGTTATAGAAAAGCCATGTAAGAATTGTGAGGGCACTGGCAAAGAGTTTAAGTCAGAAAAAATTAAATTTGATATACCATCAGGTGTGGAAGATCAAAATGTGATTCGATTATCTGGCAAGGGCCATATCGGAGAAAATGGTGGTCCCTTTGGTGATTTATATGTAATATTAAGGGTAGAAGACCACGAAATTTTCAAAAGGGATGGACTTGATATCTACTATGAAATGCCAATAAGCTTTGCAACAGCAACCCTAGGTGGAAAAATAGATGTAGCAACACTTAGAAAATCTGTAGAATTTGATATACCAGCTGGGACACAAACAGGTACAAAATTTACCCTAAAAAGGGAAGGTATAGAAGATTCTCGCACAGGTAGGATTGGAAATCTCTATTTCTATGTCAAAATAATAACACCAACAAAGCTAAACAAAGAGCAAAAGCAAGCCCTTAAGACCTTTGCAGAAGCAAGTGGAAACGAAATAAATGAAGAAAAATCATTTTTTGATAAGGTAAAGGACTTTTTTGAATGAAAAACACATTTAATATCCAAACCCTAGGCTGCAAGGTCAACCAATATGAGTCTGAAGCTATAGAGGAAATTTTTGAAGCAAGGGGTTTTGAAAGAAAAGAAAAAGACGCAGATGTTTATGTAATAAATACATGCACCGTCACAAATATGTCTGATAGGAAAAGTCGTCAGATGATTTCAAGAGCTAGGAAAGATAACCCAGATGCAATAATTGCAGTAATGGGTTGCTATTCACAGGTAAAGCCAGAAGATGTAGCAAAAATTGAAGGCGTAGATATAATTCTGGGCTCTAGAAATAAGGAAGAGGTAGTGGACCTTTGCGAAGATATGCTCCAAAATAAGGAAGCAATTGACCAAATAATTTCGGTATCTGAAGAAAAAACCTTTGAAGATCTACAAATTTCAAACCAAACTGAAATGACAAGAGCTTATATGAAAATCCAAGACGGTTGCAATATGTATTGCTCATACTGTCTAATTCCTTACGCTAGAGGTAATGTTGTAAGCCGACCTATGGATTCAATTGTAAAAGAAAGTCAAAGACTTGCTCAAAACGGCTTTAAGGAAATAGTCCTAACAGGAATTCACGTAGCAAGCTATGGAAAAGACTTTGATGACGGATCATCGCTAATAGATGTTATAGAAAATGTAGCAAGTGTTGATGGTATAGAGAGAATACGTCTTTCTTCAATGGAGCCAAGGCACATAACAAAAGATTTTTTAGAGAGAATGAAAGCTACAGGAAAAGCCTGTGACCATTTCCACTTATCTTTACAATCGGGTTCAGATGATGTTCTTAAGGCAATGAATAGAAAATATGATACAAAAATATTTAAGGAAAAAACCGGCCTAATAAGAGAAGTTTTCCCAAATGCAGGGCTTACTACAGATATAATTGTAGGTTTTCCAGGAGAAACTGAGGAAAATCACAAGGAAACAATGGACTTTGTAGATGATATTAAATTTGCAAAAACTCACCTTTTTAAATATTCAAAAAGAGATGGGACAAAGGCAGCAAAGATGAAAGAACAAGTAAATGGCATTATCAAAAAAGAACGCCTTAAGGATTTGGAAGCTATAGAAGATAAAAATAGAAATGAATTCTTAGAAAAACAAATAGGAAAGACACTATCAGTCTTATTTGAAGATAAATCTGATATCGAAGGATTCAAATCAGGCTATTCTACAAATTATCTAAGGGTCAATGTAGAAAATCCACTCCTCCCATCAAACGAAATCTACGATGTAAAAATAACTGGCATTGAAAATGATGAATTAATTGGAGAAATAAGTTAATAAAAACTTTACTCTTAAAAATAATTGTGGTAACATATATATTAATGGGGGTGAAGTATGGATTGTGTATTTTGTAAGATTGTAGATGGAGAAATTCCTTCTAAGATAATCTACGAAGATGAAGAGTTAATTGCGTTTGACGATTTAGATCCACAAGCACCTATCCATTTTCTTGTTATACCAAAAAAGCACATCCAAAGTCTAGAGACACTCGATGAGTCTGATAGTAATTTGATAGGCAAGATATTTTTAGCAATCAGAAAAATTGCTCGTGAAAAGGGCATAGCTGATTCTGGCTATAGAGTAGTCAACAATATTGGAGAAAATGGAGGACAAACTGTGCCTCACATACATTTCCATGTACTTGGTGACAGAAGCCTTCAATGGCCACCAGGCTGATTTAAGTCTAGACCGTGCATATACGAGAGGGGGGATAGAGATGACAGAAATCAGAGTTGGAGAAAACGAATCAATCGACAGCGCGATTAAGAGATTCAAAAGACAATGCGCAAGATCCGGTGTACTTTCTGAATACAGAAGAAGAGAACACTACGAAAAACCAAGCGTTATAAAGAAAAAGAAAAACGACGCTGCTAAAAGAAAAAATAGAAAAAAAAGATAATAATTTAACCATCCACTATGTGGGTGGTTTTTTTATGATAATTTTGAAAAGAAGAGTTATCTGATATGATATTGAAAATTTCATTAGAAGTAAGGCAGAAAGCCTGGATTACAGATATATTTTTAACAATGGTTGACTATTTTTAGATTATAACATATAATTATTAACAGCAAACGTTAACAGGGTCAATTATATAAAATATTAAATTTCATGACTAATAAAAAAACATTTTCATTAAATAAAATTAGCCCTGTAAAGATAGTTGCTAAATTTTTTCACACAAATGTAACCGCTTACATTCGCTTTCAAAATTAAAATAAGACATTGAAATATAAATGATTTTATTAATTACAATGTAAGTATACTATGTGAAAATGTTTTGGTAAGAGATTAAGTTTTAAAAAAACGGGCATATTTATAATAAGGAACAATATATCCTTGAGTATGGTTTGAGTCAAAACTTAGAAAAAGAAAGGCAGGAGATAGGATGAAATTAAATCTAGCAAACTTTAATGATATCAATCAAAAAGTTGATAAAAAAGTAGCTTACGATGTAGAAAAACTTAGGGAAGATAGTATTAGAGACCCTAAGTGGTTAGCTTTTGGATCTGGAAATATTTTTAGAGCCTATATAGCAAGAATTGGTCAAGACTTAGTAAATGAAGGTTTTTTTGACAGGGGTATTTCTGTTGTTGAAACATTTGATACAGAAATTATTGAAAAGACATACAAACCATATGATGATCTTTGCCTATCAGTTACCCTTCAAAAAGATGGAAATTTTGTTACAAATCTAATTGGAAACTTGGCAGAAAGTTTGACCTTAAATGATCTAGGTAGGATTGAAGAAATATTTTTAAATGACAATCTTCAGATAGTATCATTTACAATCACTGAAAAAGGCTACAACCTATATGCACCAAATGGTGATTTTATGGATGTAGTTAAGGCTGACTTAGAAAATGAGCCTGAGGATAGCAAGCACCTTATGAGTATAGTTACAAATCTTTTAAATAAGAGATTTGAAAAAAATAAGAAAGAACTTACTCTCCTTAGCCTTGATAACTGTTCTGAAAATGGTGATAAGGTTAGAGATTCTATCATGCTTATAGCCAATAAATGGAATGAGTCCGGCAAGGTATCTAACGAATTTATAAACTATCTTGAAGAAAAGGTATCATTCCCACTTTCCATGATAGATAAAATCACCCCAAGACCAGCCAAAGAAGTTAAAAAATATGTGGAAGAGCTTGGATTTGAAGATATGGATATAGTTGTGACAAGCAAAAATACCCATACAGCTCCATTTGTAAACAGTGAAGAAAGTGAATACCTAGTAATTGAAGATAACTTCAAAAATGGTAGGCCAGATTTTACTAAGGCTGGGGTCTACTTAGCAGATAGGGATACTGTAAATAAGGTTGAAACTATGAAAGTTACAACATGCCTAAACCCACTTCACACAGTTCTTGCAACATATGGTTGTGTTTTAGGCTATGAAACAATTGCAGATGAAATGCAAGATCCTGAACTTGTTAAACTTATCAAGAAGATTGGTTATGATGAGGGACTAAAGGTAGTTGTTAACCCAGGAATCATAGATCCAAAAGAATTTATTGATGAAGTAATAAATGTGAGATTCCCAAATAAATTTATGCCGGATACACCACAAAGGATAGCAACCGACACATCTCAGAAGATTCCAGTTAGATTCGGTCAAACGATCAAGGGATATATAAAAGATGAAAACCTAGATGTAGCAGACCTTAAGTATATACCACTAGCCCTAGCAGGCTACTTAAGATACCTATTAGGAGTAAATGATGAAGGAGAGGCTTTCGAGCTTTCTAGTGATCCACTAATGGATTATCTAAAGGAAAGTCTTGATGGTATAAGTCTTGGTAATTTCAAAGTAACTGAAGGACTAAGAAGTCTACTCAGAAATGAAGAAATATTTGCTGTAAACCTAGAAGAAGTCGGCCTTGATAAAATTGTAATCGATTATTTCGAAGAGCTAACAAAAGGCCCAGGCAGTGTAAGAGCGACACTTAAAAAATACCTAGGATAGGTAAAGGAGGAAGATATTATGAAAATGACTTTTAGACACTACGGAAATAACGATCCAATCTCATTAGAATATATTGCGCAAATTCCAGGAGTTACTGGTGTAATGGTAATGATGAATGAATGGGAAGCAGGAGAAGTTTGGGAAAAAGATGTTTTCCAAGAGTATGTAGACAAGTGCCATAAAGTTGGTCTTGATTGTGAGATTATAGAATCAATAAATGTTCACGAAGATATAAAGATGGGCCTACCAACTAGGGATAAATATATAGAAAATTATAAACAATCCCTAAGAAATGTAGCTGAATGTGGCGTTAAAACCGTAATTTATAACTTCATGCCAGTTTTTGACTGGGTAAAGACAGAGTTATATAAAGAGCTTCCTGACGGATCAAACACCCTTGCCTTTGACCAAGCTAAGGTAGAAGGTCTAACTCCAAGAGATATGGTGAACGAAATCCTAGATGGAGCTGGTAACTTCGAGCTGCCAGGATGGGAACCAGAGAGACTTTCCCAACTTGAAGATGTACTAGAAAAATATAAGGATATTGATGAAGATAAACTAAGAGAGAACTTCAAATATTTCCTAGAAGCAATAATACCAACCTGTGAAGAAGTAGGAATCAAGATGGCAGTTCACCCAGATGACCCAGCTTGGCCAATTTTTGGTATTCCGAGAATCACTTCTACTCCAGAAGACTTAGAAAAAATTGTAAACCTCGTAGACTCTCCATCAAATACACTTTGTATTTGTACAGGCTCACTAGGTTCTAGAGCTGAAAACAATGTAGCAGAGATAATTAAAGATTATGCTAAGAGAGGCAAGATTGGAGCAATGCATGTTAGAAACATCAAGTTTACTGGCGACAAACAATTCTACGAATCAGCTCACTTATCAAAATGCGGTTCTCTAGATATGTATGAAATCATGAAAGCTCTTTATGAAGGCGGCTTTGATGGCTACCTAAGGCCAGACCATGGAAGAATGATCTGGGGCGAAGAAGGAAGAGCTGGCTACGGCTTATACGACAGAGCCCTGGGAGTTACTTACCTAAACGGACTTTGGGAAGCAATTGATAAAGCAGCAAGAAAATAATTAAGAACTCTAAGCCTAGGTATATTTGTTATGCTTAGGCTTGACCATATAGAAATTATTTATCTATTTTAATTTTAAACTTAGCATAAACCTAGTAGGGATGTCATATGCAGAAAAAGAGGAATTATGATTAAAAAAATTACAAAGATTATTATAGGTCTTTTTGCACTTTGTATATTTGCAGCTTGTGGCAATAATGGATCTAACTTAGGAAAAACTATTATTAGAATTGGACACAACCAATCTCAAAACCACCCAACCCATAAGGGGCTTGTAGCTTTTGAAGAATATATAGAAGTAAATTTGGGAGATAAGTATGATGTACAAGTTTTCCCATCAGAACTTCTAGGCTCTCAAACAGACATGGTACAACTTACACAAACAGGGGCTATAAATATGGTAGTAGCAAGTAACTCAATCCTTGAGACCTTTGATGACTTCTACGAAATATTCAACCTACCATACTTATTTGCCTCAGCCGAATCTTATCATGCAGTTATGGATGATGAGTCTATAACAGGACCGATATTTACATCTACAAGAGATGGGGGACTTGAATCTGTAACTTGGCTAGATGCAGGAAGCCGCTCATTTTATACAGTAAATAAACCTATAGAAAAACCAGAAGACCTAAAGGGGCTTAAGATAAGAGTTCAACAATCTCCTACAAATGTTAGGATGATGGAACTTTTAGGTGGTTCGGCATCTCCAATGGGCTTTGGTGAAGTATATACGGCCCTCCAATCAAATATTATAGATGGCGCAGAAAATAACGAAATGAGTCTAACAGACAACGGTCACGGTGAAGTTTGTAAGTATTATTCATATGATATGCACCAAATGATACCAGATATAGTACTCGCAAACTACGAATGGCTAGAAGGTCTTGGAGAAGACAGGAAAATCTTTGATAAAGGGTTTAAGATTATAAACAAGGTTCAAAGAGAAGAATGGACTAAGGCAGTAGAAAATGCCAAAGAAGGTGCAATTAAAATGGGTGTAGAGTTCTCGTATCCTGATCAAAAACCTTTCGTAGAAGCTGTAGCACCACTTACACAAGAAGTTTTATCAAGAAATGAAAAGCTTCTTCCAGTTTATGAAAATATCCAAGAATACAACGAAAAATACCCAGCCAAGGAGGCAAATTAATGAGAAAAGCCCTAGAAAATCTAATGAAATTTTTAACTGCTGGTACACTTTTTATAATGCTTGTATTTGTGGTTTGGCAAGTATTTACTAGATACATTCTATCAGACCCATCTACATGGTCAGAAGAATTAGTATCTTATTTGTTTGCATGGTCGACTCTTTTTGGCGCAAGCCTTGTAGTTAGCGAAAGAGGCCATATGAATATACCAGTTTTAATAGATACAAAATCTGTCAAAACACAAAAAAATGCAAGTATATTTGCAGAGTTAATGATACTAATGTTTTCACTTATTGTCCTAACTTATGGAGGAATAAGAATTACTAACCTAGCACTTAATCAACTTACATCCTCATTAGGGGTAGCAATTGGATTGTTCTATATACCTTTACCACTATCTGGAATAATAAATATAATATTTTGTATATTAAATATTAAAGATATCCTAGATGGTAAGGTAGAATTCTTTCAGGCTAAATCAGCTTCAGAAATTTCTGCTAAAATTGCAAATGAAGCTAGCGAAGTTTCGAAATATGAGAGTGAAGAATTTGGAATAAACGAGGGAGGTAAATAATGGGTGGACAAGCATTAGCAGTTATACTAATAGTTTTAGCATCTTTACTAATAATAGGTGTGCCAATTGCCTTTTCAATTGGTATAGCGTCAATTGTGACAATTATGTCAACAGTACCATTAAATGTTGCGGTTCTTACGGCTGCACAAAGAACCTTTGTGGGCATGAGCTCCTTTACACTAACAGCTATTCCGTTTTTTATCCTAGCAGGTAACTTCATGAACGAAGGTGGTATAGCAAAAAGACTAGTTGACTTTGTAATGGCAATCTTAGGCAAACTTCCTGGAGCTCTTTTGGTAACAAACGTAGGTGCAAACGCACTTTTTGGAGCAATCTCAGGATCAGCATCAGCAGCCGCGGCAGCAGTAGGATCAATGGTAAAATCTGGTGAAGAAGAACTTGGCTATGATCAAGGTCTATCTGCAGCTACAAATGGTGCATCAGCGCCAGCAGGCTTGTTAATTCCTCCATCAAATGCACTTATCACTTATTCTTTGGTATCAGGTGGCACCTCTGTAGCAGCCCTATTTTTAGCAGGTTATATACCAGGACTAATCTGGGCATTAGCATGTACAATAGTTGCAGTAGCGATAGCAAAGAAAAAAGGATATAAGGCAACTGAAGGTAAATTTTCTTGGTCAAATCTTGGAAGAGCAACAATTGCAGCCCTTCCATCCTTAGGACTAATTATAGTTGTAATAGGCGGAATTGTAGCAGGAGTATTTACAGCTACAGAAGGTTCAGCTATTTCAGTTGTATACTCATTGGTTTTAGGTTTAATATACAAAAACCTAAACTTCAAAAAGATTATTAACATATTAGTAGAATCAGCTAAGATGAGTGCAATTGTAGTATTCCTAATAGGTGTATCAAATATCTTATCATGGGTTATGGCCTTTACAGGTATACCACAAATGATTGGAAATAGCTTGTTATCAATAACAACAAACCCAATGATTATACTATTAATAATGAATATAATCCTATTAATATCAGGAACATTCATGGACGTAACTCCAGCTATCCTAATATTTACACCACTATTTTTACCGATTGTACAAGAATTTGGAATTCACCCAGTACATTTTGGTTTAATAATCGTATACAACCTATGTATTGGCAACATAACACCACCAGTAGGAAACACCTTATTTGTGGCAATAAAAATTGGTGATACCACTTTAGCTAAAGTAATGCCATACATGCTAAGATACTATGCCTTAATCCTACTAGGATTATTATTAGTAACTTACGTACCAGCAATAACACTCTCCTTGCCACAAGCGGCAGGATTATTATAGAAAAAATTGGCAAGGTCTAGAACTTGCCTAGCCTTATGTTTTAACAATAAAAAATGAAATTTCACTCATGGAGTCCTATTCCGATTTGAATACGTCAACTCGGTGAAAGGCCTGATACTTTAGTACGAAATAACTACTAGAAGAACGCATCTTATTTAGTCTGAATGCTCCTATTCGTCGCATCCAATCTAAACAAATGCATAAGGTTTCTCATCAAATTTCCTTCGCACTTTGTGCTTGTAAATTTGTGAGAATCATAAAAATTTCGCTTACGAAATTTTTATTACCATTAAGGAGGTAAATATGAAAAAATTTCTTGGAAAAAATTTTATGATACAAAATGATTTTGGGAAAATTCTTTATAAAAAGTATGCCAAAGACATGCCAATATTTGACTTCCATTGTCACTTAGAGGCAAAGGAAATATATGA
>JBHWRC010000065.1:0-4519 GCA_043426375.1 Anaerococcus sp. | reverse complement strand
GGTAAATCGACTACATTGAAGATGATTACTGGAATGATTCATAAAACATCTGGTCAAATCTTTTTTGAAGGTCACGAGTGGAGTCGTGACGATTTATCGGATATTGGTGCCTTGATAGAAATGCCTGCCTTGTATGAGAACTTATCGGCTAGGGAAAATTTAAAAGTAAGGACACTCCTGTTAGGGTTGCCAGATTCTAGGATTGATGAAGCTTTGGAAATAGTAAGTTTAAAAGATACTGGCAAAAAGAAAAGTGGTCAGTTTTCTTTAGGCATGAAACAAAGGCTAGGTATCGCTATTGCCTTATTAAATAATCCTAAGCTTTTGATTTTAGATGAACCAACAAACGGACTTGATCCACTTGGAATTCAAGAATTACGTGATTTAATAAGATCTTTCCCAGAAAAAGGAATAACCGTTATTTTGTCTAGTCATATTTTAGCAGAAGTTGAACAAACTGCTGATCATATTGGGATTATTAATAATGGAATATTGCAATATCAAAACATTATTAATCATGATGACAATTTAGAAGAACTTTTTATGAATGTTATAAAAAGTGGAATGGGAGTGTAAAAAATGATAAATTATATTCTTGCAGAAAATTTAAAACATAAGGGCACTTTCTTGAAGAAGTTATTAGTTATTATGCCAATATCTTTAATCTTATTGTCACTCTTTCTTATGCCAAGTTATTTCACTACTAATTCCTATAACTGGTGGTATGTCATAATAATGCCAGCAACTTTTGCCTTAATACCAGCAATGATGGATAGAAAAGAAAGTAGAAAATTAAATTACAGAGCAGTTTTCCCTCTAAATATTAATCTCAAAAAGTTATGGGTTTCAAAAATAATTACAGCATTTATTTATATGAGTATTGCTGCTATAATTCATATGCTAGGAGTGTATATTTTTCAATTTTTAATTGGAGGGCAATTAACACCAAACTATAGATTTTCCACATTACTATTTGCAAGTTTCTTACTAATAATAACTAATATTTGGCAAGTCCCTCTATGTTTTTTCTTGGCAAAAAAATTTGGCTTTATAGCAAGCATTACAATAAATGCTGTATTAGGTTTAGCCT
This sequence comes from Anaerococcus sp., assembly GCA_043426375.1. Classification (GTDB taxonomy): domain Bacteria; phylum Bacillota; class Clostridia; order Tissierellales; family Peptoniphilaceae; genus Anaerococcus. Next base: position 3,429 of record JBHWRC010000065.1, on the reverse strand, counting down.
TAGGAATTTTGATATCTGACAGTGCTTTTTGGATTTATTGTCCATATTCTTGGGGAATTAGATTAATGATTCCTGTTATGCATATTCTACCAAGTGGTGTTTTAATAAAAGCATCAAATCCAATGATATCAAACACATCGTTACTTATTCCTTGTATTTTATCTATATGTCTATTTACCTTACTAACAATGATAAGTGCAAAATGGTTTTCAAAACAAGAGGTAAAATAATGATAAATATAATAAAATCAGAAATATACAAAATTAAAGGCACCTGGCTTCCTTGGATTCACATAGTCTTACCTATAGCCTATTCTTTATTATTTTATGTGGCATCAAAAACTACTGGATTAAAAAATTTTGAAGAAAGCGATATAATACAAACTTATTTTGTACTTTTAGGAGCGATAATGCCAATAATATTAAGTTTGATAACTTCAAAAGTAGTTGATATGGAAATGAGTGCTGGGAAATTTCAAGTGCTTTTATCTACTACAAAATCTAGAAGCAAAGCCTATATAGGAAAACTCCTTGTATTAGAATTGGGATTTGTTATTTCTCTTGCTTTAGCTATTATAATTTTTGCAGTTCTAACTGGTTATCAAAATACCTTAGATTGGCTTATTGAATTTTCCCTAATTGTTATTAGCAGCCTTTCTCTATACATGATTCATCTTTGGATATCAATCGTATTAAGTAGTGGTGCATCTATTGGATTAGGTTTTTTAGAAACATTGGTTGCTTTACTTTCAATGACTGTCATTGGCGATAGTATTTGGTATTTTATTCCTTGTACGTGGTCATCTAGACTTCCAGCTATGTATATTATTATGCGCAAAGTTTCGGATCCTTCCTATTTTTATAAGGAGTTGAGAATTTGGAGCTTTGTAGCCTTGTTTGTTATCTTAATCCTATTTATTTCCTCAATTATTTGGTTTAATAAGTGGGATGGGAAATCTGTTAGTGAATAAAAGTTTTTAATTTAAAATTAGGAGGTGATAAAATGTCTTTAATTCTTGCAGTTGATGATGAGTTAGATATGCTTGAACTAATAAAAAATATTTTGAAAAAGAACAACCATCAAGTCGATGTATATCAAAACCCTTTAGACATTGATTATAGTAAACTTAGTAAATATGATTTGATTCTACTTGATATTATGATGCCAGGTATTGACGGAATTAGTTTCTGTAAGGATATTCGAGCTAAAGTAGACTGCCCTATTCTTTTTTTAACAGCAAAAACTATGGAAGAAGATATAGTTGAAGGCTTATTAATTGGAGGAGATGATTACATCACAAAACCATTCGGTGCAGCAGAACTCCTAGCTCGTATAGAAGCACATTTAAGACGAGAAAAAAGAGAACGACACACTAGTCTAAATCTCGGCGAGATTCGTTTTGATTTATCTTCCAATGAAGTCTTTGTAGGAGATGAAAAAGTTCATTTGACAAAATCTGAGTATCAAATTTCAGAATTACTAGCAAAAAGAAAAGGACAAGTATTTTCAAGAGACCAAATATACGAGCTTGTCTTTGGATTTGATGGTATAGGAGATGCATCTGCAATATCAGAACATATAAAAAATATTAGGGCAAAGTTTCAAAAATATGATGAAAATCCAATTGAAACAGTATGGGGGATCGGATATAAATGGAATTAAAATCAAAAGGTCAATCTCTTAAAAATATACTTTTAAAATATTTGTTAAGTATTGCACTAGGACTAGTAATCTCAGTTGGATTAATAATATCTTTTATATCTGCTTCTTACCAATTTAAATGGATATTCCCAGCGAACTATACTGAGAATTTAATTCTTGAAAAAAGGACACATATTGCCACTTCAAAAAATTTCGAAAAATCATTACTTCCAGATAATACATCTTATCTATTTCTATCAAAAGACGAAAAAGTTGTAGAAACAAATATGAATAAGAATATCCAAGATATAGCCTTTAATTATCATAAAGGGTCTGGTTATTCTAATGCCAATTTATCTTTTATGGAAATACAAAGATCAGATGGATATGTACTTGTAGCTTATAAACTAAAACCTTATTATAGAAACCCTTGGATGCAAAAGCATCTACCACAAATAAATATTTTATTACTAATTTTACTGGTAATATTTTGCCTTATTAGTATTGTTACCACCACATTAATTTGGGCAAAGAAAATATTAAAAGAATTAAATCCTTTGTTAGAAGCTTCGGAAGAAATCGGGAAACAAAACTTGGACTTTCAAGTTAAAAAGTCAAATATCCAGGAATTTAATGCCATATTCGATAGTTTAGAAAAAATGAAAGTAGGATTAAGTGAATCTTTAAGGACAAACTGGAGAGAGGAAGAGAAAAAAAGAAATCAGATTTCAGCATTAAGCCATGATATAAAGACTCCTCTTTCAATTATAAAGGGAAACTCAGAATTATTGACAGAAACAAATCTAACAGAAGATCAGGAAAGCTATCTCAATTATATTAGAAAAAACACAAACCGTATTGGTAAATATATTGAAACCTTAATACTTGTTAATAAATCTAACCAATCAAATGAATTAAATTTTATTGAAATTAGAGCAAAAGAATTTGTAGAAAACATTGAAAAACTAGCTAAAGAATTCACATCAACTTATAAGTTAAATCTTTTAGAAGATATTAACTATGAGAATGGTTTTTTAATAGTAGATTTGAAAAATTTTGAACGAGCCTTTCTTAATATTCTCAGTAATGCCGAGGAGCAAAGTCCTAAAAACTCAACTATTGAGTTACTTATATGTTTCAAAGCTGATGAGCTTCAAATATCAATATTAGATCAAGGACATGGATTTACAGGTGAAGACCTAGTATATGCTACAAATCAATTCTATCAAGGAGACAAAAGTAGGCATTCAAAAGAAAATTATGGAATCGGATTATTTGTTGCCGAACAAATTATTAATATGCATGGAGGAAGTCTTATTTTAGAAAATAGGACTGATACAATAGGCGCAAAGGTCAGCATATTATTACCTGTCAAGAATACTCTCATATAGGGTATTCTTTTTTTTGTATTCATAAATTCTATATGAGAATATTAAGTTTTTTTATCAGTTTTTCACTATTAGTAATATAATCTATTGCCAAATTTAGGGTTGATTTTATAGGATGTATTTTTGTAATTGCCATACTAATTGCCAGAACTTTCTTTTGATTTATTTAGAAGTAGAGAATGGATCTGCCATATTTCTTTTGCCAATTTTTCTATTTTTTCTCTCATATAATCAATATCTTTCTTGTAAATAACACCCGTCGTATTAGTTGCCTTTGCAATCTGGTTTATGTTATTTGTTGCATTTGAAAGTAGCCGTTGGAGATGTCAAATTAAATTATCCTCGTAATATGTAGGCAAAAATACCGCAGCTTGAAGCTACGGTATTTTTTTGTCCTCAT
>JBHWRC010000064.1:0-6708 GCA_043426375.1 Anaerococcus sp. | reverse complement strand
CTTCAATACCTCTTCCGGCGCTGGCCCACCTTTTGATTTTCGCATTTTAAGGCAATTTTTAAGGTCAATTGCCTGGTATATGTCATCTTCAAAGAGGTTTGATTCTTTTTTGTAGATAGCTATATCAAGTTCACCTAGAGTTACATTTTTTTCTATGGCGTATTTTACAAGTCTTGCTGCAATATGGTGGGCGTCTCTGAAGTTTTGGCCTTTTTTTACCAAATAATCTGCCACATCTGTCGCATTTAGAAAACCATCCTCACATGCCTTTAGCATATTTTCTTTGTTTACCTTGAGAGTTTTAATTTGCCCTGCCATTATTTTTAAGGAAATTTTTATGGTGTCGATAGAATCAAAGATGAATTCCTTATCTTCTTGCATATCTTTGGCATATGATAGGGGCAGAGCCTTCATCATTACAAAGGACTGATTCATATTTCCTATTAGCCTTGCGGCTTTGCCCCTAATTAATTCTGCCATGTCAGGATTTTTCTTTTGGGGCATGATTGATGAACCAGTTGCAAATTTATCGTCGATTTCTATAAATTTATAGGCTGGAGATGCCCAGTTGATGATTTCTTCTGAAAATCTTGATAGGTGGACGGCAATGATAGATAAAATCGAAGCAAGCTCCATTATATAGTCCCTATCGCTTACAGCATCCATAGAATTTTCCATTACACTTTCAAAGCTAAGTTCACCAGCTACAAAGTCCCTGTCTATGTCATAGGTCGTGCCAGCAAGAGCACAGGCCCCGAGTGGAAGTTCCTTTAACCTTTTTAGATAATCTTCCATTCTTGATATATCTCTCAGATTCATAAAAGCATAGGCCATAAGGTGGTGGGCAAAGCTTACTGGCTGGGCAGCTTGGAGGTGGGTGTAGCCTGGCATAATAGTTTCTGTATGATTTTTTGCAAGACCTGTTAAGCTCTTAGAATAAGTTTTCAAAAGTTCGATTATTATAAGACTTTCTCTTCTTACAAAAAGCTTTAGGTCAGTTGTAACTTGGTCATTTCTAGACCTTGCTGTGTGCATTTTTTTGCCAACTTCTCCAATCTCATCAATTAGAGATTTTTCTACAAAGGTGTGTATATCTTCTGATGATGGGTCAATTTCTAAGGAATTTGATTTTATTTTTTCTTGTATTTTACAAAGGCTTGCGATTATTTTTTCCATCTCATCTTTTTCGATAATTTTTTGTTTGCCAAGCATTTTAACATGAGCAAGTGATCCAGCAATGTCATCGAAAATAAGTCTTTGATCTATTTTTATTGATGAGTTAAAGATTTCTGCATCTTTATCCAAGTTTCCATCGAGCATTCCACTCCAAAGTTTCATTTATTTCTTATCTCCTTCTTTCATTGCCTTTGCATAAATTTTACTTGATAGGCCAAATAAATTTATGAAGCCTGTAGCATCTGACTGGTTGTAAACATCGTCTTCTTCGAAGGTTGCGTATTCTTCAAGATATAAAGAATTTTTTGCATATACACCTGCTGGTTGCATGGCTCCCTTGTAGAGTTTTACTTTGACCTTGCCTGTCACATTTTCCTGAGTTTTTTCTATAAATTGATCCATAGCTTCCTTTAATGGAGTCATCCATTTGCCTGCATAGACGAGTTTGGCATAGTCAAGAGCCATTTTCTGCTTATACTGAAGAGCGTCTGGATGAAGGGTTACGCTTTCTAGTTTTTCGTGGGCAAAGTAGAGGACGCTTGCTGCTGGATTTTCATATACTCCCCTTGATTTCATACCAACCATCCTTGATTCAACAATATCGTCAATTCCTATTCCGTGCTTGCCTGCAAGGTCATTTAATTTTTTGACAAGATCAGAACCCTTTAGTTTTTCGCCATTAAGGGCGATTGGCTTTCCTTTTTCAAATTCAATTTCTACTATCTCTGCCTTATCAGGTGCCTTTTCTGGTGGAATCACCCATTTTAGAATTTTTTCTAAGTTTGCTGGATTTTCTGGATCTTCTAGGTCAAGGCCTTCGTGGGATAAGTGCCAGATATTTTCATCCATTGAATAATCCTCATCCTTGCTAAAGTTTAGCTTTATGCCGTGAGCTTTGGCATAGGCTTCCTCTTCGCTACGGCCCTTTATATCCCAAAACCTCCAAGGAGCGATAACTTTCATATCTGGATCAAGGGCCATAATCGATAATTCAAAACGAATTTGATCGTTGCCCTTGCCGGTACAACCGTGAACAATTAAATCTGCCCCTTCTTTTTTGGCCACATCTACCAAGACCTTCGAAATCAAAGGACGAGCTATGGCTGTACCTAAAAGATAGACATTTTCATATTTTGCCCCTGCCATTAGGGCTTTAAAACCGTAGTCTTCTATAAATTCATCTTCTACATTGATATTGTAAAACTTACTTGCTCCAGATTTTATAGCCTTTTCTTCCATAGCCTTAGGATCTTTCACTTGCCCTAAATCAACTGACACACAAATGACTTCTTTGGCGCCATTTTCTCTTAACCAAGTTACCATCACAGATGTATCAAGGCCACCAGAATAGGCTAAAATTACCTTTTTCGCTTCTTTTAAAACTTCGTATTCGTTCTTTTTCATAATTTTCCTCCCAATTTTTTCAAATCTAGTCATTTGTGCCGCTTTTTTGTAATAAAAAAAGCCTCCATCCCAAAAAGGGACGAAGACTCGTGATACCACCCATATTTATCTATTTTTCGCAAAATAGACCTCATCAAGTACTAACATACTCTAACTCTGTAACGGGAGTTCCCGTATAGGTCTCCTTGTATCGACCTATAAGCTCTGAGGTTCTTTTCACAATCTCTTAACTTCTCCCCTCACACTCTACGGGATTCGCTTTAAGCCTTAAGAAAGCTACTCTTCTCTTCAACACTTTTATAAACTAATGATTTGATTGAAACTATTGTAACGCGGTTTAGATACTTTGTCAAATAATTTTCCACATTTTCCCAAATAATATTCTTAAAAGCTAAACACTTCCTAACTTATCATGCTTATCTTAGATAAGATAATTTATAATTTTCCCAATAAAAGAATTATTATTATTTTGACCTTCTAATAAATCTTATTTTATAAGCCCATTAAAAATTGACGAAGGTCCAGTTGTTGGATACTGTCTCATTAATTCTGTATATAAATCTAGCATATCTTTGCTTAAAAAATCAAGTCCCCTTGTTAGCTGGAGCTTACTAATATCCTGCTTTAAATCAGACACTTGTCTCATAAAACCTTGGGTCTTTCCCTCTTTAAATCTAAGCAGGACTTTCTTTTCATCTTCATTTATTAAATTACCTTTAAGGAGCTTATCAATTATTTCTTCTAAATTTTCTTCTATTAATCTTGGATATTTTTTCATAATCCTCATCCTTCTTTGATAAATTATACTAATTGTAGTATAAGTTCTAAAGAATATGTGTCAATGAAACTATATGATTTTATTTTCAAAATCTATCACCCTATCAAATTCATTTAAATATGCATCATCATAATCATGGCTTATTACTATTTTAATCTTAGCTTTATAATTATTAATATAATTTTTTACATACCTGGATGATTTTTTATCTAGGTTTGCAGTTGGTTCATCAAAAATAACAACTTCTGGATGATCTATTGTTGCCCTTAAAATTGATATTCTTTTCTGTTCTCCACTTGATAACTCCACTAAGTTTTCTTCACTTAGTCTCCTTCTTAAAAAATCTTCGTCAAAGCCAAGTTTATAGACTTCACTTATTAAATGACTATTATCTACATCTCGTCCCAAGCAAATATTATCTTCAACACTTCCCTTAAAAATAAAAGTCTCTGATGGTACATATCTAATATTCTTATACAAGTCTTTTTTATCAATATCTTCTAAATCTAAATTATCGTATTTTATTTTTTTATCATTGCTGTTATAATAACCCAAAATAGCCTTCATTAAGCTAGATTTACCTGAACCCGATGGACCTATAATAATATATGACAAGCCCTTTTCAAAATTGTAAGTAAAATTTTTTATTATTTCTTTATGGCCTAAATCTAGACTATAAGAATTAAGAGAAATACCTCTATTTAGACTTGTAAACTTTTCTTTGACTGGCTCAATTATTGAAAGTAAATTTGTTACCTTTTCTCTTAAGGCAGAACTTGCCCTTATCCTATTATTATAAATAGATATTGTTTGAACTGGTGTAAATATGCCATTTAAAAGCTGAACAGCCGCTATCAAGGCACCTGTTGTAATTGTCCCCTTTATTGCAAAAAAAGCTCCCACAAACATACATCCCACCTGACCTAAAATCGATACGACTTCTATGGTATCCATTACCATATCATTAGTAAAATTCATATCCATCCTAGATTTTTCAAATTTTTCATCATTTTCTTTCATAGAATCCAAGGGACCTTCAAGCCCAAGACCCTTATATACAAAAAAACCTTGTAAATATTCATTGAGATTTGAAAAATTCTCTTTAGACCTTAGTGAAAAATCCTCAGTTTTTCTCTGCTGTATAGGTGATAAAAAGTTTGGTATAAGCATTGTTATCAATATAATTCCTAGGAAAATTAAGGTCATAGACCAAGAAATATAAATTATAGCTATTAGTGATATTATAAAACTAATCACTTGAACATATACTTCATGCCTTATTCTAAAATAATCCTTACTTATGATATTAACATCTTCAGTCAGCATGTTTATGTAGTATGACTTATCCATGGAAGAATATTCAACCAGATCAAAATCATCAAGTCTTTTGAAAACTTTATTCTTAACTCCAACACTTTGTCTATATACTAGCTTAGATGCAGTTGTATTATATAAAAACGATATAAGAAAATATAAAGCTACTGCTACTAATATATAAATCCCAACCTTTTTTAACATTTCATAGGATGATTTTCCTATAGAATCAATAATAATACCTATTAAGTAAGCAAAAGTAACAGTCAATAAGGACTTAATCGCTCCTAGAATTATTACAAGGATAAAAGTTTTTTCTTCACTAATTAAATCTTTGAAATCTAGCCTATCTTTCTTAATCATTTAAAATCTCCTTATGTGAATATTCATTTAATCTCATTATAAAATTGCTAAACTTTTCATTATTTTCATATAAATCGATCAAATTATTAAAATATTCTACATATTTTTTTCTATTCATAACACAATTTTTCTCTAAGGTGTTAATATGTTCATCTAAATTTGCAATGCAAATATGACAAATGGTCTTAGCAATGCATCTCTTACATTTTGATTTATCGTATTTTTTTGAATTATTCTGAGATTCCTTTATTAATAAAAAAATTTATCATGTCTTTACTCACATCAATTACTTCAATATTATCCTTATCAATCATATTTGTTCCTTTCATTTAAATTACTAAATATAAAACAAGCTGCATAAATATTACTTATGGGTATTATTACATTACCTCCCCAAATCATTAAAGTCAAAGATCATACTAAAAGCTTGTTGTCTTGTTGACAAAACCGTATTCTTAGTGTTAAGTAGTCTTATAAGAATAAAACTTACAATGAATTCAAGTAGGAAGGGTCTGAGATGGCTTTTTTGAAATTACACTTTCATTTTGTTTAAGGCAAGCCAAACTGTCTGTGTTTGGCAACGAGTATAAAAAAAGCTGGTACCGCAAGTCTTTGCGCTTTTATGCTCTTTTTTTGTGCCTATTTTAACTTATAGGTCCCTTTTTTAGAGGATTTCTCACCTATGTTCGAAAGGCAGCTAATTATAAGAAAGGAAAATTATGAAATTTACTTACGAAAAAGAATACAATAATGTTTTTGATGAGCTTGTTGATCGTGGTTACTACGAGCAAGCTACAAACGAGGAAGAACTTAAGAAAAAACTTGCCACAGAATCTGTGAAATTCTACTGTGGTTTTGATGCTACAGCAGATTCCCTAACTGTTGGCCACCTTATCCAAATCATGGTTATGATGCGTATGCAAAACTACGGCCACAGACCAGTTGCCCTTCTTGGCGGAGGTACAACCCTAATCGGTGACCCATCAGGAAGAAGCGACATGAGAAAGATTATGACAGAAGAAAGAATCGACCACAATGCGGCTTGCTTCTATAAGCAATTCCAAAGATTTCTAGACTTCTCCGGCGAAGACGGAGCAGTTATGCTTAACAACAAGGACTGGCTACTTGACCTTAACTTTGTTGGATTTTTAAGGGATGTGGGAAGCGAATTTTTAATCAACGAAATGATTAAAAAAGACGCCTATAAAAATAGAATGGCTGCAGGCGGCCTTACATTTTTCGAATTTTCTTACATGCTTCTACAGTCTTATGACTTCTTAAAAATGTACAGAGAAGACGGCGTAACTCTTCAAATGGGTGGATCTGACCAATGGTCTAACATCATAGGCGGAGTTGACTTAATTAGAAAACACGAACAAGGCGAAGCCTACGGCATGACCTTTGCCCTACTTACAACTGCAGACGGAGTTAAGATGGGAAAATCCCAAAAAGGCGCGGTTTGGCTTGATAAGGAAAAGACAAGCCCATTCGAAATGTTCCAATACATGAGAAATGTGGACGATAGAGACGTTGAGAAATTCTTACTTCAACTAACTTTCCTTCCAACAGAAGAATGTAGAAGATTAGGAAATGCTACAGATGCAGCAGAAATCAACAAGGCAAAAGAAATCCTAGCCTACGAAGTAGTTAAGCTTGTCCACGGCAAGGAGAGC
>JBHWRC010000063.1:0-2974 GCA_043426375.1 Anaerococcus sp. | reverse complement strand
ATCGAAATCCACACTTTTGTGCCTGATTTCTTTTCTAAGGGCATCTATGGCCTTATATCTTGCTACACCTGCGCACCAGTTCTTAAAGCTTGATCTTTCTGGATCAAAGGAGTCGATATTATCCCAAACAGCAAGGATGCTGTCATTTAGGACTTCCATCCTTATATTTTCGTTGAAGGTTAAAACCTTATAAATAGATGCTTTCATAACCGGGCCGTAGGTGTCGATAAAAATCTTTAAGACTTTTTCATTTCTTTTTTTGATGCCTTTTATAATTTTTTCTTCACGCATCTTAGCCTCCTTCACCTATATATTCGTATTTAAATCTCTATTTCTATCAAATTATTTTAAAATTTATATTAATAATTATACTTATATCAATCATTATTGATGAAAATACTTGCATGTTTATATATTTATGCTATTTTCTATAATTATCTCTTTAGCTTAATAGTCTAGGAACTTGAAATATAGTTATTTATTTGATATTATACATTAGGAACTAAAATACATATACAAGGAGAGAAAATGAACAAGAAAAAAACGTTAGCATTACTTTTATCAATGTCAATGCTTTTCTCAGCTTGCGGTGGCGCAAAAACAGATAATAAGGCTGAGGATCAAAAAGAGGAAACAAAAGTAGAAGAGGCTACAGGAGACGCTACCGGCGAAGGTACAGCTAAGGGTCACAATGGTGATATCAAGGCCGTAGTTACTTTTGAAGGAGATAAAATTGCTAAAATCGACCTAGAACACGAAGAAACAGAAGGTCTAGGGGATAAAGCGGCAGATAGCCTAGTAGAAAAGATTGTTGCAAACAACTCTGTAAATGTCGACACTGTATCAGGTGCTACAGTTACATCTACTGCTCTTATAGAAGCTGTTAAGGCTGCTATCGAAGCAAGCGGTAGGGATGTAAAGGCATTTGAAACTGAAGCAGAAGAAAAAACTGGCGAAACAATCGAAAAAGAAACTGACGTAGTTGTAATAGGTGGCGGTGGTGCAGGTTTTGCTGCAGCAGTTAGCGCTAAAGAAGCGGGAGCAGATGTAATCCTTCTTGAAAAACTAGCTTCAGTTGGTGGTAATACACTTATTTCTGGTGGAGAATATGCAGCTCCAGCAAACGAACTTCAAGAAAAAGAAGGTATAGAAGATAGCAAGGAACAATTTGCAAAAGACGTTGAAGAAGCTGGTGGAGATCCAGAGCTTATCAAGGTTCTTGCAGATCATGCTACAGAAGATGCTTATTGGCTAAGAGATGATATCGGAGTTGAGTGGTTAGATTCACTTATGTTCTTTGGTGGTCACTCAGTTAAGAGATCTCTAATTCCTGCAGCTCACACAGGTAACGAGCTAATCAAAAACTACCTAAACAAATCAGAAGAGTTAGGAATCGAAGTACAAACAGAAGCTGACGTTAAGGAAATCTTAGCAGAAGATGGAAAAATTGCTGGTGTAAGAGTTGAAACTGCTGATGGCGAAATGATTGTCAAGGCTAAATCAGTTGTTATAGCATCAGGTGGTTTTGGTGCAAACGATGAAATGACCTATGAATTTGATAATGAAATAGACGAACACGTACTTTCTACAAACTCACCAGGAGCTACAGGTGATGGTATCCTAATGGCAGAAGAACTTGGTGCAGATACAGTAGATATGGAAAAAATCCAACTTTACCCAATCTGTGACGTAGAAACAGGCAAACTTCTATACTGTGGAGACACAAGACTTGTAGGTGGTGCTCTACTAGTAAATAAAGAAGGTAATAGATTTGTTGAAGAATTAGGCACAAGAAGAGAAATCTCAATGGCGATCAAAGACCAAACAGACTATGTTGGCTACCTACTTTGGGACGAAACATCAAACGAAACAACAGGTACAATGGCTTCAAACCCACAAGAAGCAGAAAGCCTATTTGAAAGAGGCCTAATGGTAAAAGCTGATACTCTTGAAGAATTAGCTGAACACTTTGACATCGACAAAGATGCCCTACTTGAAACAGTAGCAACATTTAACGAAAACTCTGCAAAAGAAGAAGATCCAGAATTCAACCTAAGAATGCTAGGATGGCAAGTAAAAGACGCACCATTTTATATGATGAAGGCAGCACCAGCTGTTCACCACACGATGGGTGGTCTAAAAATCAATACAGAAGCCCAAGTTCTAAACAAAGACGGTGAATGGATTGACGGACTATATGCAGCAGGTGAAGTAACAGGTGGAATCCACGGTTCAAACAGACTTGGATCTGTTGCAATGACAGACATAACAGTATTCGGAAGAATCGCTGGTGAAAATGCAGCAGCAAATGCTAAAAAATAATAGATAGATTTTTAAATAGCCCCTCATAGGGGTTATTTTTTTAATGGTAAGTCAAATTTTGCGAGCAAAATTTGACTGGTCTACACAATTTTTCAAGCACCAAAGGGTGCGAAGAAAAATTGATGTAGAACCTTATGCAATTTTTTATGGACTAACGTGACGAATAGGAACGTTATCCATAAAAAGATTGCTATGAGACCATTAAGTTTGCAAATAATTGTTTAAGTTAAGGGCTTTTACGGTATACATAAGGTAACGTTAAAAAACAATTAAGAATAAATACTACAAATCTAGGAGGATTCATGATACAAACAGAAGTTAAAAACAAGATAGGTATTATTTACCTAGATAGGCCTAAGGCTCTAAATTCTCTGAACCGTCACATGATAGCAGAAATAAAAAAAACGTTAAGAACTTGGGAAAAAGATCCGGATATAAAGGCAATCTTATTTGATTCAAAGTTTGAAAGAGGACTTTGTGCAGGAGGCGACCTTAAGGAAATATATGTAGATTATCTTAAAAATGATGAGGCAAAAGATAAGGATGTATTTTTTAGGGAAGAGTTTGCCCTTGATAAATATATAATGGACTATCCAAAACCAATGATAAGCCACTGGTTTGGGGTAACCATGGGCGGAGGAATTGGGCTAAC
>JBHWRC010000062.1:0-7817 GCA_043426375.1 Anaerococcus sp. | reverse complement strand
TATATGGGGATGCCATGGTTTCGACGTGATTGAAGAGGCTCTGGCTGCAGGTCGTATATCAAAACGTAAATTGATAATTAAATATAAACGCAAACGAAAATAGCGAAGCAAACTTCGCACTAGCTGCCTAGTAATAGGACAGCAATGAATATTAGGTCCGTCGCAGACTTAATATTTGTTTTATAATTTCGCGACAACTAATATATCAAAGCTTTGAGATATATTTAGTATTATGAAGCTAGCATATAAATTTTTTGTAAGTTTTTTATTTTATATGCGAAACTTAAAAACTTAATAAACTTGTAGATGCCGTTGGTGATGCTTTCACGGACAAGGGTTCGACTCCCTTCATCTCCACCACACAAAAAAGACGTTGATTTCTCAACGTCTTTTCAAATTCTATATTTTATACTTAAATTTGTGATCCTACAAACTATTTGCTTTTGTAATATAAATCATCAGATGGTCTATCGCCTGAAAATATATTTTTGTCTAGACCTTCTAATTTATCTAAGAATATTTCAAAAACACCTGCCATGGTATCTGAATCTAAGAATGTTTTATCCATTGACTTAAAAATCTTAATTGCTTCTTCATTCGTAATATCATAATTGTTTATAATGCCTTGTGAAAGAACGTCCCCTTCTTTTATTTCAGACTGAGCCTTCTTGTAGTCAGCCAAAAACTTATCAAAACTATCTCTATTATCCCTTAAATAATTTTTATTGACTATTATAACTTCTGATACAAAATCACCCTCTGATTCATTTTCTGAATTTGGAAGCATTGATATTGTTTCATTTACATCAAAACTATAATATTGTTTTTTAGAAATAGCTTTAGAATAATAGGGTTCGGATAAGAAAGCTATGATATTTTCTGAGTTTTCAAGGTTTTTAACTATATCTTTTTGGCTATGATAAAATTCTGTTCTTATCTTCATCAATCTTTTAGCAAAACCTAATTTTGAATCTATGAGTTTGTTCATTGATTCATTTAACTCAGGAACCATAATTGTCTTTCCAGCCATCTCTGTTGGATTATTGATTTGTTTATCACTTATTATATGGATATTATTAAGCATTGTAATTGCCGCAAGCTTTATATTTCCATTTGTTTTGTTAAATAAGTCAACCACTTGATATGCAGGAATTACTGCTACGTCAAAATCTAGAGACTCAATTTGTGAGTAATTATTGATTTTTGTTACAATATAAGACTTATCTTCTTCTTTGGCTAATTTATCTAGTATAATATCTGAAGCAAAGCTAGCTGATTTTATATTAACATTACTTGTGATAGGTCGTTTTTCTACTTCTATCACTTCATTTTGTGCATTTTCTACCTTATCTAATTCTTTATTTTTACCAAAAAAACATCCAGATAAAAATAGGACAGGTAAAATTACAAAAAATATTCTCTTTATTTTATTCACTAACATCTCTCCTATCTTCCAGTGCCCTTTCTAAGGTAAGCTGATCAAAGTATTCTAAATGGGATCCTACTGGAATTCCTTGGGCTATTTTAGATATTTTAATATCCCTACCTTTTAGCAAATTGCTTATGAAAAGGATAGTTGTCTCGCCCTCTATAGTTGAAGATATGGCTAGGATTATCTCTTTTATATCTTCATTATCTAGCCTTTCTAGAAGCTTATCAATATTTAGCTTATCTGGGCTTATATCATCTGAAGGTGATATTAGACCACCTAAAACATGATATTTCCCCCTATAAGCACCTGATTTTTCTATAGCTATCAGATTTCTTACATCTTCAACTATACATAGGTATTCTTCATCTCTTGTAAAGTCTCTACATATTTTACAAGTTTCTTCTTCTGTAAGATTGCCACAAATACTACAATGATGGATTCTTTCCTTAACCTCCATCAAAGATTTTGAAAATTCTTCAACATTTTCTACATCTTCGTCAACTATACTCATGGCAAGTCTTTCTGCACTTTTCCTACCTATGGTTGGTAATTTTTGAAATTGTTCAATTAGGTTGTTTAATGATTCTGGTAATATTGCCATTACATTAAGCCAGGAATATTAATTCCACCAGTTAATTTACCCATGTTTTCTTCATTAAATTTATCAGCCTGACTTGATGCATCATTAATAGCAACCATTATTAAATCTTGAAGCATCTCCACATCTTCAGGGTCAACTACGTCCGGATTAATTTTGATTGATGTTACTACTTTTTTACCAGTAACTGTTGCTTCTACTACTCCGCCACCAGCTGATGAAGTAAATTCTTTTTCCTCAAGCTCCTGCTGAGCCTTTTCCATATCTTGTTGCATCTTCTTAACTTGTTTCATCATGTTGTTCATGTTTGGCATTCCGCCTCTAAAATTTCTTGCCATAATTTCCTCCTATTTTATTATTAAATCATCTGCAAAAATATCTTTTAATTTTTTTATTACTTCACTGCTATTACTAAATTCTTTGTCATTATCAATATTTTTTTTACTATTCTTCTTTTCTACTTCTCCAGTTATTAAACTAAAACTAACGTCATTTTTTAGAATAAATGATAGGTTCTGTCCGATATCGTCAGTTTTGGTTTCAATAAAAATTCTATAGAATTCATCTTTAATTATTAAAGTAAAATTTTTACCATCATACAAATAGTTAAATCCTTCATCATTGAACAAAGTATTTAACATTGTCCCAGATGTTGAAACAATCATTTGTCTAATCTTATCAACTGTATTTTGATCAAGACTAACATCGTCTTTATTAGAAACCGCTCTAACAGTCTGTTCTTTAACGACTTGCTTTTCTTGAGTTTCTATAATCTTATCTAATTTATTTAAATCTTGATCAGAAATTATTTCATTTTCAGCAAATCTGTTTATAGGATTTTCTAGATTTGATTCTTCTCTTATAGAATTTACAGATAAGTTTTTTAATCTATTGTCTATTATAGAATTAACAGTGTCAACTATATCTGATTTCTCTGTTCTTTCAAGCCTTTCAAGTCTTGACTCAAGTATTTTCATATCAACAGTGTCTATAAGCCTTAGAACCATAACCTCGGCTAGTATATCTGTATTAGATGAATTGCTTATCTTAATAGAATATTCATTTAAGATATCAAGGCTTGTTAAAATCCTAGAAAGATTAATTTCATCTAACCTCTTGTTTAAAAGTTCAAGCCTTTCCTGGTTTTCGAAACTATTTTCATCCTGACCTACGCATAAAATCATAAGGTCCCTATAAAAATTAGTTAGTGAATCAACTATATCAATATTTGATTTTCCATCAACTCTTATATTAATAAGAGCATTAAGACTCTCTTTTTGATCCTTGATTATAATATTCTTTACTAGCCTATCTATCTTTTCAAAATCTACTGATCCCAGAATAAATTCTACATCTTTTAGTAAAAATTCATCCTTATCGAAAGATAAGACCTGGTCTAGAATACTTAAAGCATCTCTCATTGCACCTTTTGCTTTTCTTATAATAAGATCAATTGCTTCATTTTCCATCTTAATATCTAGATCTTTTAATATTATATTAATCTGTTCTTTTATTTTCGAGGCATCTATCTTATTGAACTCAAATTTTTGTACTCTTGATAAAATTGTTTTAGGTATTTTATCAATTTCAGTAGTAGCTAAAATAAAAACTAGGTGCTTTGGCGGCTCTTCCATGATTTTTAATAAAGCATTAAAAGCTTCTCTTGTTATCATATGGGCCTCGTCTATAATATAGACCTTGTATTTTAGATTTGCTGGTGGATATATAACATTATCTCGTAGATTTCTGATATCATCTATTCGCCTATTGCTAGCAGCATCCATCTCTACCACATCAAGACTTGTTTCTTCTTCTATTGCTCTACAATTTTCACATTCTAGGCAAGGTGAGCCATCTTGTGGGTTAAGACAGTTTATAGCTTTTGCAAAAATCTTAGCTGCTGAGGTTTTTCCACAACCCCTTTCTCCAGCAAAAAGATAGGCGTGAGAGAAATTGTTGTTTTTTATTTGATTTTTTAATACATTAATGACCTTATCTTGGCCTAAAACTTCTTCAAAAATCTTAGGTCGATACTGTCTATATAAAGCTTTTGCCATCTCAATCCTTTCTACTATACAATTATACCATATTTTATTATTAACATATAAGTTTTTATTTATTGTTTTGCAAAGCATATAATTAAGGGTATAGTAAGTTATTGTAGTATGGAGAGCTGTCCGAGCGGTTGAAGGAGCACGATTGGAAATCGTGTATACAGTTTTTATGTATCATGGGTTCAAATCCCATGCTCTCCGCCATGCACTAGACGGGGAACTAGCGGTGCCTTGTAACCTGCAATCCGCTATAGCAGGGTTTAATTCCCAATGGAGGTCTTTTGGAAGGTTAAAAGACTAGTATAGCTAGTGTTGATTGATAGATCTTACGCAATGTAAGACTGTGAACCATGTCAGGAGGGGAACCTAGCAGCATTAAGCAGATTCTTATGTGTGCCGTAAGGCAACCTATCATGAGCTAAATATACTAGACCCTATAATTGTCCGATTGTTCGATATTGGGTGTGCTTACATAGTAAAATGCATATGCATTTGCTCCAAGTTTATCTTGGAGTTTTTTTGTATTAAAAAATATTTTTATGTTATAATAAGATTAGACTAATAAATAAGGAGATAAAATTGATTGGAAAAAATTTTGCCCATCTTTTCAATAAACCAACATCAAACCTTATGATTCCAGCAAGCCAAGTGGCAGTTGTAAATGAACATGATTCACTCCTCCATGCCATCCTTGTTCTATCTACTTCTGGATATCAAATAATACCCGTAATAGATGATAACAACTGTATAAGGGGTCTAATTTCCATACCAATTATAGTAAGGAATTTTGAAAATTTATCTTTCTTTAATGAAGATGAGCTTGCATCTCATAAGGTAAAAGAAGCTATGAACCAGGTTGTACCAATTCTTTTTGATAACTATGAGCTTGAAGATGTAATAGCACTCTTAATTGATAATAACTTTGTCTGTATAACACTTAAAAATGGATACTTCTTAGGGATAATTCCTAGAAAAGTTGTCTTAGAGAGATTTACCCAAGTTGCCCATAATATTGAAAATGAATATAATCTTATTAAAAAATAACAAGGCCAAAAACCTTGTTATTTTAAAATTCTTATTTTATTTTAAACACAGCTGATCCAAAGGTTTCTATATAAATTTCCTCATCCTTTTTAACTTTTCCGTTTACATTGCCTGTTCCCTGATATTTTAGATCATTACTATTTAAAACTTCTTCTAAGTCATGTGGACTTCTAATCTTATATTCTATATCGGTGAAGTTTACAATTACCAATAATTTTTCATTATTATAAGTTCTTTCATAGGCATATATACTATAACCATCTACATCAAACAAGTTGACTTTTGAATCATCTTCATTTAAAGCCTTAGATTCTAAAAATAAATTTGCCAAGTCCTTATAATAGATGTTAAAATTAAAATCATTAAAATCTTTGGTATCAAAATTTTTGTATATAGAAAATGTTCTAAGATCCGCTAATTCATCACCCATAAAAATAAGTTTTGAAGATTTCAAGGTCATAAGAAAAGTGAAAAGTGTCTTGAGCTGTTCTATCTTTCTATTATCTGAATACATCTTCATCGCAAGATTTGCTTCATTTAATGTACTATCAACATAGGAGAAACCTAAAATCTTTTTCTCATTCCCATTTGTGATTAAATTTCTAATATATTTTTGATAGTATGCTCTTTTTATAGGCTCTTTCTGAAAAACTTCTATAATTTGTCTAAATTCACTGTCATAGATATAATCATAACCTAGGTCAAAATCTTCATAAACTCCGTTATAACCTGCCAGAGAATAGGCCTTATTTGCCTTAGTTAATTGATTTATTTCTCTGATTAGACTTAACCATTCTTCATTTACTCCCCTATTTCTATCTCCTTGCCAATAGATCATATTTTCCACAGAAGAGAAAAATATTCCGTCTACTCTTAATTCTTTTAAATAATAGTTTACTAAAGATAGCAAATAAGATTTTGTAAGATTTTTACTCGGATCAAAGTTTATTGAGCCATAGTAATTGTATTTAATATTTTGATAATCATAATTATATAAATCTGTCCCATCGAATTTGTCCAAGTACAAAAAGTCTGGGTCAAACTCTGCTATATCCAGCTCTATTATTATACCAATTTTTTCCTCATGAAGTAAATCTATAAAACATTTAAGATCATCAATATGTCCGTATCTTTCAGAAAAAGCAAATTGGCCTATCGATGAATATCCCATTTGCTTGTAATTTTTATATTCATTTACAGGCATGATTTGAACATGGGTAAACTTGTTTTCTTTAATATGGGTTACAAGATTTTTGTAAACTTCTTTTTTATCATCCACTCCTCTAAATAATGACCCTAAGTGGACTTGATAGATGTTTTTTATTTTTTTACTTATACTTTTATATTTTAATTTATAATTACTATCCTCTATTACAGAAACTCTCTCTTCAAGGGATATTTTTCTTGCATATGGATCAAGTTTCTTGTAGGTATTCCCATCTTTATCTTCAATTATATAGTGATACCTATCCTTATCCTTAGCATTATCAACTGTAGCAGAAAATACTCCTGTTGAGTATTTTCTTAGTGGAATCTTTTTCCAATCGTTAAAATCACCTGATAAGTATAAATTCTTAGCCTCTGGTGCTAGGACTCTAAATATATAGTCATTTTTCTTCCTTTTATGTGGACCAAAAAACTTGTATCCATCAGAGGATTTGCCATTCAAGTAGTCTCTAGTATTCAAAATAATTCCTTTCTCTTTACTTACTCATTCTTTTCATAATTTTCTATCATTGCTCTTGCTACTTCTATCATCATCCAGTCAACTTTCTTTGACCAATCAGGATCTGTAGCGTATAGAGTTCCTATGCCATCTGTTGAAATGCCGTTATAGAATTTCCCATCTTTATCTAGGTATTCGTTTTTTAGGTGCTTGGCAACTGTAATAATTGATTCCCTTTCATCTTTGAAATCTGTCGCCTGGTTGTATGGATCATGATCTACTGCATTGAAGCCAAATAGGTTTTTCTTGTTTTTAAATAGTTCGCTTGTACCATTGCCAGTTTCGTGCTTAGCCATGGCCATTAATAGAATAGGATTTACTCCTACTTCTAACCCAGCATCCCTAAAATATTTTCCAAGACTTTTTAGACCTGTGTTTTCTATACCCCATTCAATTTCTTCTTCGGTAAAGTTAGTTGGATTTAGGGGATAGAAATAACTTTTTTCAGATATTTTCCTTGATCCCTTTTCAGTAAATTCATCCAAATCTTTTTTTAATTTATCAAACCTAATATCTCTCATATCTTTTAAGTTCATGGTTTCTTCAGAGATTTGCTTCAAACCCAAGATAAGTGTATTCTCAGTCTTTACTTTTACTTCCTTAGCAAAAGCTGTATCTGCTTTTATAAAAAATACGGAAATTAAAAGCATTAAAAATATAAGGTTATTAATTAAAACTCTTTTATATATCATAAAGTCTCCTTTATATATAAAACATATTAATAAAATTATATACTTAATGCCCTATTTATCAAGCTTTAATCTTTCTAGACCCTGGTTTTACCGCCTCTATATCTTTAAGATGGTCTGGTAAATTATCAGCTTCCCACGTATTTACTTCAATTTTTGTAGCTGATATAAGAGGTAGACCATTTATTTCATCTTGGCCTGATCTATTAACGATAGATGTAAGAGCAAGAACTTCTCCCCCGTGTTCTCTTATAACATCAACTGTCTCAAATGA
>JBHWRC010000061.1:0-3785 GCA_043426375.1 Anaerococcus sp. | reverse complement strand
TCGCTTGCATATTCTGCTATATCGTCTATATAGACAGGCTCTTCGAAGTGTTCACTTGCCCTAAGGGCCTTTCTAATTGGCTTTCTGTAGTTTTCTATAAAATTTATTACCATACGAGACAGACTTGCATTTATTGAAGGTTTGCCATACAAATCCTTCTTTAGTTCTGAGTTTTTCATACAGTACATAAAGAAGTCTGTTAGGTCAGGGACAATTACCTCCGCACCCTCAGCTTCTAGGACGTCTTGGAGGTGGTTGTTGGCTTCTGGGAGGAATTTTACAAGAATTTCCCCAACTATGCCTGCCTTTGGTATATCCTTGTGGCAAACAGGAATTTGGTCAAAGTCTCTTACAAGTTCTTCTACGACCTTGTTATAAGATCTCCTGTCCATAGTTCCAATTTCTTCTGTAAGTCTTCTTATCCATTCTTCCTTAAGTTTATTTGTCTCGCCTTTTTCAATTTCATAAGGTCTTGTTGCATTGGCCATCCTATTTATCAAATCTCCTAGAAGGATTGCTCTGAGCATCTTTTTGATAAGGGGAATATTTTTGAAGGCAACTAGGTCAAAACCTGGACTTTTTTCTATTCCTTGTGCAGATAAGGCAATTACAGGTATATTTGGATAGCCTGCATCCCTTAGGCCCTTTCTGATATAGCCTACATAGTTAGACGCCCTACAAGCGCCTCCTGTTTGGGTCATTAAGAGAGCTAGCTTATCTGTGTCATAACGGCCAGAATTGACAGCTTCCATCATTTGGCCCACAACTGTAATTGAAGGATAGCAAGAGTCGTTATTTACGTATTTTAGACCTTCATTTATAACATCCTTATCGATCTTATTTAGAAATTCTATTTTATATGGAGAATCCTTGAAGGCTCCTTCCATTATCCTGAAGTGTTCTCTGGCCATTTGTGGGGCAAGGATGGTAAAGCCATCATCCCTCATTTCCTTACTAAATTCTGGATTGTCATAGATTTCATCAAGGGAAGTGGTTTCAAATTCGATTCCTTCTATCCTCTTTTGGTTGAGAGCCTCGAGTAAAGATCTAATCCTAATCTTGACTGCTCCAAGGTTTGAAATCTCATCTATCTTTAATAGGGTATAGATTTTGCCACTCGCCTTTAGGATATCTTCAACCTGGTCGGTTGTAACAGCATCTAGACCGCAACCGAAAGAATTTAGCTGGATTAGCTGGAGATTTTTATTTTCTGCTACATACTGGCCTGCCCTATAAAGCCTTGCATGATAGGACCATTGGTCAAGGACCCTTAGCTTATTATCAAGGTCTCCCGCATTGTAGGCTACAGCATCTTCTGATAAGACAGGAATGTCCATAGATTCTATAAGGTCTGCTATTCCGTGGTTGATTTCTGGGTCTATGTGATAAGGTCTACCTGCTAAAACTATGGCATTAAGATCATTTTTATCTACAAAATCTATTAGGTCTTTGCCCTTGGCACGGATTTGATCATGGTAGGTTTGTTCTTCTGCCCAAGCGGCTTTAACAGCATTTTCTATGTGCTTTTTGCTTAGGACATTGCCATTATGTTCATAGCCTTCAAAGACTTCTACCATTCTCTTTTTGATTATGTCCTCACTTTCAAGAGAGACAAAGGGAGCCATATATTTTATATCCTTTAGACCTTCTACGTTATTTTCTATAACGTCTGGATAGCCCGATACAACCGGGCAATTCATGTGGTTTTGGGCCTTATCATATTGTTTGTATTCATAAAAAACTGCTGGATAGAAAATCATATCAGGATTTTTCTCGATTAGATTTTCTATATGGCCGTGGCTTAATTTGGCTGGATAGCAGGCAGTTTCTGATGCAATTGAAGAAATACCCTTTTCGTACATTTCCCTGGTCGATTTATCAGATAGAACTATATCAAAGCCAAGGCTTGTAAAAAATTTATGCCAGAATGGATAATCTTCGTAGATATTTAATACTCTCGGAATTCCAACTGTACCAAAGCGCGCCTTATCCCCGAGTGTCTGTCTATTAAAGAGGAGATCGTACTTAAACTTGTACATATTAAGGTCGTCTTTACTCTTATCAAGCTTGACTCCAGCTCCTCTTTCGCACCTATTTCCTGTAATGTACCTTGTTCCATCTGAGAAAATATTTATAATTAGTCCGCAGTTGTTTGTACACAGGCCGCACCTTGCATTTTTTTGCTCGTAGGAGAAGTTTTCCAATTCTTTTAGACTAGAAATATTAGATGTGCCTGTGGACTTATCCTTAGAAATTAGGGCCATACCCATAGCGCCCATAAGGCCAGAAATCTCTGGTCTTGTAACTTCTCTTTCGGATAAGATTTCAAAAGCCCTTAGGATTGCATCACCATAAAAAGTTCCACCTTGGACTACTATATTTTCGCCAAGAGTCTTTGGATCACGTATTTTGATTACCTTTTGGATTGCATTTTTGATTACAGAATAGCAAAGCCCTGCCGCTATATCTGCCACTTCTGACCCTTCTTTCTGGGCCTGTTTGACCTTTGAATTCATAAAAACTGTACAGCGTGAGCCAAGGTCAGCAGGTTTTTTAGATTTTATAGCCTCTTTTTGGAATTCTTCTACGTCCATGGATACAGATGCAGCAAAGGTTGATAAAAAGGATCCACAACCAGAAGAGCAGGCTTCATTAAGCTGAATAGAGTCAATTACTCCATCTCTGATGTGCATGGCCTTCATATCTTGGCCACCTATATCTAAAATAAAGTCTACCTCAGGATTGAAAAACTTTGCTGCCCTGTAGTGGGCAATAGTTTCTACTTCTCCCTTATCTATATGGAGGGCGTTTTTTATAAAATCTTCACCGTAGCCGCAAATCCCTGATGAAGCTATATAGGCATTTGGATTTTTCTTCTCGTAGCCAGACTTTAGCATATCTATTACGACTTCAAGTGGTTTTCCTAGATTCATCCTGTAATCATCTAGGAGGATTTCTTCGTCTTTTGATAGCCAAACCATCTTGGATGTTGTAGATCCAGCGTCAAGTCCTATGTAAATTGGACCCTCGTAAGATTTAATATCCCTGTATTTTATCTTTTCTGTTTTGTGTCTTTCCCTAAATTCTTGATATTCTTCTTCAGAATCAAAAAGTGGGTCGAGTTTTTTTGTAAGCTCGCCGTCGTTTTTTTCATTTGAATCTAGTTTTTTGATGAGGTCTGCTATTTTAATATATTTACCCTCATCGCTTGATAAAATCGCAGCTCCCTTGGCTACGTAGACTTCAGCATCTTCTGGAATATAGAATTTATTATAATCTTCACCCAAGGTCTCCACAAAGCGGTCCCTAAGGGCAGGAAGGAAGTGAAGTGGGCCTCCTAAGAAGGTGACATTGCCCCTAATTGGCCTACCGCAGGCGAGGTTTGAGATGGTCTGGTTTACAACCGATTGGAAAATCGAAATCGCTATATCTTCCCTGCTCGCCCCTTGGTTCATGAGAGCTTGGATATCTGTTTTGGCAAAGACTCCACACCTTGAGGCAATTGGATAAATTTTTTTGTAGGATTTTGAAAGCATATTTAATCCCAAAGCATCAGTATCTAATAGAGATGCCATTTGGTCTATAAAAGCGCCGGTACCACCAGCGCAAATCGAATTCATTCTCTGTTCTACAGATCCCGATAGGTAGGTAATCTTGGAATCTTCCCCGCCAAGTTCAATAAGAACATCTGTTTCAGGTATAAACTCCTTAATTGCCCTATTTTCAGCTATTACTTCTTGAACAAAGTCCACACCCAGGGTTTCAGCTAAGAGCATCCCTCCTGA
>JBHWRC010000060.1:0-4452 GCA_043426375.1 Anaerococcus sp. | reverse complement strand
GCTTCGTCTGCATTTTCTTCGCCTTCAGCTGCATCTTCACCTTCTGCAGGTGCTTCTTCCTCGCCTTCAGCTGGAGTTTCTTCGTTTTCAGTTGTTTCTTCAGCTGCTTTATCGTCAGTTTTTTCTTTTGCGTCATCCGCATTATCTCCACCACATGCAACTAGTGTTGCTGCAAGGCCTAGAGCCATAAGTGATGAAAATACTCTTTTCATTTTCATAAGTTTTCCCCCTAAAAAATTAAGTAACTTTTTATAGTATAGTATTTTATCTCATTAAACCGGCTTTGTCAAATATTAAAGCGTTTAGCTTTTCAGTTTCGTGTATAGTTATACAAAATGTTCGTCATAGTTTCAAGAACTTTGTTATTTTTTCTTGTAATTTATTTCAGTATCAATTAGTTCTTTATCTGATTAAATACTTAATAAATCATAATTTTAATGATTAATTTCCCTTAGGATTTTTTCTAATATCTTTTTCCTTTTATCTGAATAATATGCAGTTTTTATTTTAAGTTTTTTTACGCAACAAAAGCAAGGATAAAACCTTGCTTTCATTGTGTACTTAATCTAGGGTGATTTAGTTTTCTAAGCTCATTGCATTGATTTGGTATTCAGATTCCCAAACTGGAGTATTTATATCAAATCCTTTTACCCTTGCTGTATAGCCTGAGTGGTATTGGTTAGAATAAAGTGGGATTTCTGGTAGGTAGTCGTTGTACCATTTTTCAAATTCTTCCCAAGTATCTAGGTAGCCTTCTTTATCTTCTGGGTCTGTTTGACGAAGTTTAACTGTTAGTTCGTCAGCCTTTGGATCATTTGTCCTTGTCATGTTGTCAGATCCCTTAGAGTTGTATTGGTACCATGGGTCAAACGGTGTACCAAAGCTTAAGCCCATGTTGAATGCTGTATATTCAGCATCATCTTTTGGATGGT
Organism: Anaerococcus sp.; assembly: GCA_043426375.1. Classification (GTDB taxonomy): domain Bacteria; phylum Bacillota; class Clostridia; order Tissierellales; family Peptoniphilaceae; genus Anaerococcus. The sequence goes on along the minus strand of JBHWRC010000060.1, from coordinate 3,520 downwards.
AATAGTAATCAAGTAGGGTTGCAAACGAACCTGCTGTTACGTTATATTCCATACCAACTTGCTTAGCGTTTACCGGAACTTGGTTTGATATAAGTGTTGTGATTGGAGATTCATCAGAACCGTATTGGTTAACTTGAAGTTTCTTGCCGTTTTCATCATACCTATAGTAGTCAAAACCGTCTGGGTTCTTAGAATATTCTTCGTCGGCTTTTGCCTTATCCCATGGTGTTGTTCCGTCAGCTTCAAATTTATATGGAGTTTGGTCTAATAGTTCGTTAGCCTTATCTAGGTTTAGGGTGTATTTGTTGAAATCTTCGCTTGCCTCTAGGTCAGCTCCTCTTTCCTTATACATCCATTGGCTTGTACCATACATACCGTTTGTAACTACACCATAGCCGCCTGCGAAGGATTGTACATAAGAGTTCCTGTCCATTAGGTGGGCGACAGCTTGTCTAACTTCTTTGTATTTTGTAGATCCTCTGTCTGTTAGGAATACTACGTTACCATAACCATTTCTTTCAAAAGTATTATAGCCACCGATTTTACCTTGGTCTGCTGCAGTTCTCATTTGGTCTATTAATGGACCTTCTGCCTCTGATTCCCAAAGGTCGATGTCACCATTTTCAAGTAGGTCGATTGCAATTTTACTATTTACATATTGGACTATTACATTAGGAATTGTTGCTTTTTCGCCCTTAAAGTTGCCGGCATAGTTTTCATTTAGACTTAGCCTTGCCATGTTGTTTTCGAAAGAATCAAACTTGTATGGACCACAGGAAACTGTTGGTTTAATCCTATATTCGTTAAATTCTTTTTGCATAGCTTCTTCTATAAGCATGCTAGTAGGATCTATTTCGCCTGACTTACGGCTTTCAAGCTCTGCTATTTTTTCGTCTTGAGCTTTCTTAGCTTCATCATAAGCAGCTTTTGCATCGCTATCCGCATCATCAGCTGGTGCTGGATTTTCTTCCTCAAATTCTTCGTTTGATTTGGCGATTTGTGCGTCAATGTTCTCTATATATTTTGTCTTTTCTTCTTCTGTTGGTTCATAACCGTCTTTTGCTATGATTTTGTTACCTTCTGGTGCAATAGCTAGGTTGTCAGAAATTGCATGAATTGGGAAAGGCATAACTTGTTTTAAGAATGCTGATTCATAATATGGAAGGTAAGAAGCATCTGTTGTTACCTTGAATGTGTAATCATCAACCTTTTCAAGACCAGCAAACTTATCATCATCTCCACCCTTATAAGCTTCATATCCCTTAACAGAATCTGAACCTATTGAGAAAGATCCTGTTACCAATTGGTAGGAAGGATAAGTATGGAATAAGATATCAAATAAGTAGTTATCAGCTGTAATTGGTTCGCCATCAGACCATTTCAAATCTTTTTTGATTGTGAAAGTAGTTGTCTCTGAACCATCATCATTTTTAACTGTTTCTGGTTCTTTTTCAAGAACTGTCATGTTAGCAAGCCACTGACCACCTTCGTCTTGAACCATTGTTAGGTAAGCGTTGTTACCTTCTGTACCTATATAACGTCTAACTTTAACGTCATAAGAGTTACTTGACCAAGAACCATAAAAGTCCCCGCTCATTTCAGATGTACCAACTACAAGTGTGTCATCGCTAGTTACTTTTTCGAAATTTTCAAGGTCGGTCTTATCTTCTTCAGAAAGGTCACTTTCTTCTGCGTCATCACTAGAATTTGCATCTGAATCTGATGAATCTTGAGCATCTGCCGATTCTTCTGCATCATCCTTGCTATCTTCTTTTTGATCTACTGCTTGTTCATCTTTATTATCAGCAGCGTCATCTTTTTTAGCTTCTTCCCCACCACAAGCTGCAAGAGTTGCTGCAAGGCCTAGGGCCATCATGGTCGAGAATACTTTTTTCATTTTCATTTTATTCCCCCTAAGAATTTGTTTAACTTTTATTATTCATTATTTTATCTTGCTAACGTGGTTTTGTCAAGGGTGATTTTGGTATTAATTTTTATAATACTCTATAATTATTCAGTACTTTGTCATATTTTCAAGTGGTATGCAAATAATGCGTGTATCTTTTTCCAATTTTAAAGTCTGTTGTACCGTACTAAACCGCTGTTCACTAAAGAGGAAAAGCTTTATTTGTATTTTTTCTTTATAAGGTCATCAATATGCGTTATTTAGTATAATATACAAAACAAATTTTAAAATTTTTTTCATAAATCAAGATATTCACGAGTTTTTACATCTGATGATAAGCTTTTTGCAACAAAAAATCCAGGACTAAACCGGGAATTTGTTTTTATTATGCTCTTTCTTTTTCAGTGTTTTCGTCCTTTTTTTCGTCATCATTTCCAAAACCTAAGAAAGATAGCTTAGTTTCAGAAATTAAAATTGCTACAAAGATTAGAACGAAACCTATAATCTTATTTCTAGTTAAGGATTCAATACCCAAAAATACTGGTATTAGGATACCAAATATTGATTCTGTCGCAAGTATAAGGGCTGCTGAAGATGCTGTCACAAATTTTTGACCAATATTTTGTAATAATAAGGCAACAGTTGTACACATTATAGCAAGGTAACCTACCTCAAGCACTGCGCTTTTTGTAATGACAATCGCAGAATTGTCTTCAAATGCTAAGGTCACTATAATTGATAAGATAGCTGCCATTGTAAATTGAAGGATGGTCATAAGTATAGGATCTTTTCCTTTAGAAAGTTTAGTTACGGCTACTATATGGGCTGCAAATAAGAATCCTGATAGGAGGGCAAAACCGTCTCCGAGTATTGCTTCCCTTCCTTGGTTAAATACAGAGCCTCCATCTCCACCTGCCATTGATACAAAATAAATACCGGCAATGGTAAAGGCTGCTGCTATCATGTTAAACTTATCTGGCCTTTTCTTCATGGCAATCCATGCCAAAAATGGCACAATTACGCAGTAAGATGCTGATAAGAATGCTGACCTACCTGGGTCTGTGTAGCCTACACCTATTGTTTGAGCAGAATAGGCCATAAAGAGAAATACCCCTATTATAAGGCCGCTTCTTACATCAGACTTGTCCATTTCTCTTAGTTTTTTCCAAAATATTATAGATAAGATTATGGCTGATACCGAAAATCTTATTGCTAGTATCATATTAGGTTCGAAGGTCTCTGATGCAACCTTCACAACCGTCAAGGATGAACCCCAAAGGATAGCTACTATAAGAAGTAGGATTTTACCTATCATTCTTTTTTTGCTACTTATATTCCCGGGTTCCGTTTTTTGATCTGTCATTTTTTCTCCTTTTGTCATTTTCTTTATTTTATAACTAAATCTCGTACTTAGTCCTTATACCCGAAATATTTAAATTATAAATTTTTTTATAATTAATATAATAAAAAAATTTTCATAAAAAAACTAGACGCCTTAGCGCCTAGTTTGAAATTATTTCTATATTATTTCTTATCTACAAATATCCTATCAGATTTTGCTCCAACTAGTCTGTAGTATTTTACAGGTCTGCCTGACCTATCTCCCATGTACAT
>JBHWRC010000059.1:0-5535 GCA_043426375.1 Anaerococcus sp. | reverse complement strand
GTGGGTTTAATGAAAAAAGATATTAAATTAATAGCATTTGACATAGATGGGACTCTTATTACAGATGATTTAAAAGTACTAGATCAAACAAAAAATATAATAAAAAAATTAAAAGAAAAGGGAATTCAAATTGTCCTTTGTACAGGCAGGAGCTTCAACGGATTTTATTGGATTAGGGAAGAGCTTGGGCTTGTCGACTTTGACGACTATTCAATCACTTGCACAGGGGCCTTTGTAAGACAAAACGCCACAGGCAAGGCTCTTATAAAAAAGGTTTTAAATAAAAATCAAGCAGAGGAAATCCTTGAAAAGCTAGATGATGACAGGATTGATGCGACAATCCACACCAGGGACATCCTCTACAACAAGGTCCAAAATCCAAACAAACATTTTATAAATGACCAACAAAAAATGAGAATGCCTTGGCTTAGGTATGAAAGTCTTGAAGATATTGACCTAGACCTTGCCAGAGTTTGCTTTGAAGCAGACACTAAGGTCCTAGATGAGTTTGAAAAACGCCACAAGACCGACTTCGAAAAATCCTTCAGATATATGAGAAATGATATAAATATTATCGAAATTTTAAACAAATACGCAGGCAAGTCCGCCGCCCTAAAGAACCTTGTAAAGATGCTTGACCTAGAAATGGAAAACGTAATGTACTTTGGCGATGGTGCAAACGACGTCAAATCCATAAAGGCAGCAGGACTAGGAGTAGCTATGGCTAATGGCCGAAGTGCAGCAAAAGAAGCGGCAGACTTTGTAATTGGCGATAATAATGAACCATCAATCGCAAATTTCTTGAAAGAGTATTTCGATGAGTAAATTTGTTGTATTATCATCAGGTTCATCAGGTAATTCCGTATTTATTGACCATGCCGGCACAAAGATCTTGGTAGACGCAGGATTTTCTGGCAGAAAAATCGAAAACCTCTTACAAAGTGTAGGAGAAAACCCAAAAGACCTAGATGCCATTTTCCTAACTCACGAACACGCCGACCACTCTAAGGGAGCGGCAATCCTCGCCAAAAGGCACAAGGTCCCACTCTACGCCAACAGAGGAACTTGGAAGGCTTACTTACCTAAGACAAAAAATTTCAAAGGTGAGTTAATTAGAGAATTCAAATCAGACGAATTTCTAAATTTTAAATCCATGGATATCTATCCAATCTCAACCTACCATGACGCCTGTGAGCCGGTAGGTTTTATAATTTATTTGGGCAACAAAAAAATCAGCCTAATAACTGACACCGGAGTCATAGATGACAATATGGCCTACCACATAAAGGGCTCTGATATCTACTATCTAGAAGCAAACCATGATCTTGAAGCCCTAAAAATTGGCCCCTACCCTTATAACTTGAAACTCAGAGTTATGGGCAAGATGGGCCATTTGTCAAACGACCAAGCTGCCGAAGTCCTAGGTGACGTATTGGAAGGCAGGGGAGAAGACGTATTTTTATCCCATTTGTCAACTACAAACAATACTGAAGAACTATCCAAAATCACAGTCGAGACCTATCTAAAAGGCTTGGGTCTTGACACTGACAAAGACATAAATCTAGACGTATCCAAAAGATACGAACCATCAAGGGAAATAATATTATGACAGACATAAAAGAAATCGAAAAATCATTAATAAAAAAATACAGAAAAGAAATTTGGTCGCCCTTCATCAAGGCAATCAAGGAATTTGAGCTAATACAAGAAGGCGATAAGGTTGGAGTTGCAATATCAGGCGGCAAAGATAGCTTGATTCTAGCAAAACTTATTGAAGAACTCCACAAACACTCCAAGGTCAAATTTGACGTAGAATACCTATGCATGAATCCAGGCTATGATGAGGAAAATTTAGAACTTCTTAAGAAAAACCTAGCCTACCTCAAAATACCTGCCAAGATCTACGACTCAAGGGTCTTTGACATATCAGAAAGCTTAGCCGATGGGGGCAATCCCTGCTATCTATGTGCTAGGATGAGGAGGGGCTTCCTCTATGCCAAGGCCAAAGAGCTTAACTGCAACAAACTCGCCCTCGGCCACCACCTAAATGACGTCATAGAAACAATCATGATAAATGTCCTCTATGCCGGCAACTACAAGACAATGAAGCCAAAACTCACCGCCCAAAACTTTGACGACATGCTCCTCATAAGACCTCTTTATTATCTTAGAGAAGAGGATATAATTAGATGGAGAGATTTTGCAGAACTAAAGGCTCTAGATTGCGCCTGCACAGTGACAAAATCCACCGAATCCCACACCAGAGGTAAGGTCAAAGACCTAATTGCAGATATGAGAAAAGACAATCCAAATGTTGAAATGTCTATCCTAAGGTCATCTGAAAATGTCAACTGCGACATGGTCCTAGGCTACCAAGTAAATGGCAAAAAACATACATTCATGGAGGAATTTGAATGATAATAGATTTTATAAAAGTCCTAATCCTCTCAATAGTAGAAGGAGTCACAGAATTTTTGCCTGTCTCATCCACAGGCCACCTAATATTAGTAAACCAATTTGTAAAACTCGAACCAGAAAGCTTCTCAAATGCCTTCAACGTCATAATCCAGCTAGGGGCAATCCTATCTGTAGTAGTCCTATATTTTGAAAGGCTAAATCCTTGGACAAAATCTAAAATAAGATTACCAAGAAATTATGACGACCTAAACGACAGGTCAAAAGCCTATTTTATCCTAACCCATCCAGATAAAGATACTATAAAGCTATGGTTTAAGGTCATAGTCGGAGTCCTTCCTGCCATGGTCCTAGGCCTCTTATTTGATGATTTGATAGACGAGTATTTATTTAACCCAATGACAGTAGCAGCCATGCTTTTTATCTGGGGTCTAATCATAATATTTGTCGAAAAGAGAAACAAAAACATCAAATACGAAAAAATTTCAGACGTCCCATTCATGACAATATTCATGATAGGATTCTTCCAGTGCCTAGCCATGATTCCAGGCACCTCAAGATCGGCCGCCACAATTATGGGTGCTATGATTCTAGGCCTATCTAGACCCGCCGCAGCAGAATTCTCCTTCTTCCTAGCCATCCCAACCATGCTAGGAGCAACACTTTTAAAACTAGTCAAAAACTTCGGAGGATTTTCTGGCTACGAGTGGACCCTAATCCTAATAGGCATGGTCCTATCCTTCATAGTAGCCTTCATAGTCATCAAAAAATTCCTATCCTATGTCAAAAAACACGACTTCATCCCATTTGGAATCTACAGGATAATCCTAGCGGTAGTTGTATTTGCGTATTTTTTGATAGTAAATAAATAATTTATATCTTATAAAGCGGTAGAACATCTACCGTTTTTTATTTTAAATTCATTTAAAAGCTGTGATATCAGGCTTGAAAACACGTGCTAAAACACGTATTATACTTATATAAGGAGGACGCTTCTTATGAAGAGTTATAACTCTAAAGAACTTTTGAAGATACTTAAGAAAAACGGTTGGATAGAAACAGGCATACAAAAGGGAAGTCACAAATTTTTAATAAATCCGGATAAGCCCGAATTAGGCAAAGTAACAGTGCCATCACCTAGAGAGTCTTATCCAATCAGAACCCTAAAAAGTATCGAAAAACAAACAGGGGTTAAATTATAGCCCTAAGTTCTTTATATTAAAGGAGTAGTATTATGAAAGACAAATATGTATATCCAGCAATATTTTATTATGAGGACGATGGTATAAGTATCGAATTCCCAGATTTACCAGGTTGCATTTCTTGTGCAGACACAGATGAAGAGGCTTTATATATGGCAGAAGATGTCTTGGGTTTGTGGATGGAAGGATTAGAAACAGATAAGGAAGAGATACCAGAGCCTAGCAAATTAAGAGATATAAAAGTAGGTGAAAATCAAAAAACAGTTTTGATAAGCGTGCGGATGCCAATGGTTAGAAAAGCTATAAATAATAAATCAATAAAGAAAACCTTAACAATACCACAATGGCTAGATATAATGGCAAGGGAAAAAGATATAAATTTTTCATATATATTGCAAGAAGGCCTAAAAAAAGAATTAAACTTAATATAACAAATAGTTATAGAAAAAGAATCTTACAGCTTGTTGGATTCTTTTTTTAGAATTTGAGAAATAGTATCAACATTTCACGCACGCTTCGACCGAAGTGGAGAAGCCTCTGGCTATGTTAATATTCTAAATACGGTAGTGGAGTCTAAAAATATTTAAAATCAAGTATAAAACTCAGCCGGCAATGTTTGGCAATGTCAAACGAGGTAAGCAAATTTCAAACATCGAGATTATTTCTCTTATTTATCTAGCAACGATTTCTAATTCAGGTCACCGTAAAAAAATCACACTGTTTGAGGCGAAGCCGAGTTTGTGATTTTTAGGTGATAGGAAATTAGAAAGCTGTGAGGAAATACGCCAACTTATACGAAGTCATCCTCCCTACCAAAAAAAGATTTCCGAAGGAAATCTACTGCTTATGCTCTCCGCCATAGGAGCCTGCCGATGGGGTAGCCGAATGGGGTCTAAGGGGGAGCGGGTTGGGGAACGTCCGGAAAGTTCCCCTGGGCTCCCCCTTTGAACGAAGAGATATTGTAAATGACAAAGATACAACTCAAGATAGAAAAAATGTAAGTATAACAATTATAATATAATTACCATTAATGATGCATTAATTCAACCTATGTTATGGTATAATAATACCAACAAAAAAGACAAAAGGAGTTTTTATGGATTTTTCACTAGTCCCAGTAGCAGACAAAACATTTCTAAACTTTATATATCTTGGCCTTGGCTCAGAAGGCAAAAACCTCATTGCCATGTTCAACACCAGGGGCAATACCATGATAAAAGAATCAGTAGCAAAGGATTTTGATATAGAATATCTTGACGATGACTACATAGATGACAAAAAGACTTACAAAAGGGCTTTTTTATCTGAATTACTAATAGGAGGTCTAAAGTTAAACAAGGTTCCAGTTTTAGTTGCAAAAGACTCAGCCTTTGACCTTGGCCTTGATCCAATGGGCAATTCCAACGATTGCGACATGGTCCTAGGTTGGAATGTCATCTCCCAATTTGCCTTCAGAGCAAATCCAAAAGAGGGCACATTTGAAGTTCAGACTTCAGACTTTATGGAACCAAACAAAAATAAAACCAACCAACCAATTATAAATATCGAGATAAATTCAAAAATCAAAAAAGCGGCCATAGATTCATCAAGACCTCTTACCATTATTTCTAAAAACCTAGCAAAAGAGGTCGCTGAAAACGAATCTGACCTTAAATCAACTATGGAAATAATCGGAGAAACTATCGAAGACATCACCCACCTAAACCGCCTTACATTCATGAACGACGGCAAGGAAGTGAGTATCGGATCTGTTGCCATAGAAGAATCTCTAGATAATTCTGATATAGAAATAGTCTTCGGTGCAGACCTCTTAAGGGCAACTAAGTGGGCAATCTACGGACCAACAGGCTATATTAGGCTAGAAAATTACTAAAATGAGCCTAAAAGAAATTAGAGAAATTTTTGCCAAAAATGCAAG
>JBHWRC010000058.1:0-5382 GCA_043426375.1 Anaerococcus sp. | reverse complement strand
TATGCAATGTTAGAAATAGGCAAAACTGGTTGGATTGAAAAAGAAAGACCAGTTTGCGTACTTAGAGATGCTATAATTAGACCACTTGCAGCATCAAATATGCGTGATGCTTCTCAAATATTCGCAGTAGGTACCAGACCAAACTGTGTAGAAGCAGCTAAATTCTATGGGGCAACAGACACTATTTCCTACAAAGATGGGGACAAAGCTGAACAAGCCCTAGCTCTTACATATGGTAAAAGGGAGTCGATAGGGTAATCATTTCTGGTGGTGGAGTTAGAACTTTTGAACCAGCCATCAAAGCCCTAAAAGCAGGCGGTAAAATCGAAAACGTAAACTCCTTGATGGTGGCGAATTTGTTACAATTCCTAGAGCTGAATGGGGAGCAGGTATGGGCCACCAACAAATAAACGGCGGCCTAATGACAGGTGGTAGACTAAGACTAGAAAAACTTGCCAAACTAGTTGAACTAGGAAGGCTTGATGTAAAACCACTTATAAATCACAGATTTGAAGGCTTTGATAAGGTAGAAGAAGCTCCATTCTTGATGAAAGACAAAGCAGCTGACCTAATAAAACCAGTTGTAGTCCTATAATGAAAATCCTACTAGTAAGTGGATTTTTGGGAGCAGGCAAGACTAGCTCTATAAAGTACCTAAGTGAGAGAACTGGCAAAAAATTCGTTATAATAGAAAACGAATTTGCTGATGAAGATATAGATTCTAATATCTTTAAATCTGAAAGTCCAGAGATGGAAATTATGTCTATCACTGAAGGCTTTATTTGCTGTTCTATGAACCTAACCTTTGCCCATTCTGTAATGACCGTAGCAAATTCACTCAATCCTGACTATCTTATAGTTAAACCGAGCGGGGTTAGTAGGCCGCAAAATATAATAGATGAACTATCAAAGATAGTCTATGAAAGAATAATCCTCTTAGTGCCAATTCTTATAGTAGATGGCAAAAATTACAAAAGAGCCTTTGATGAGTTTTCTGAGCTTTACGGGGGAGAGATTTTAGATTTATCTAGGGTCTTTGTATCCAAATCTGAAAACTTCTATGACGAGGACTTTCCTTGGATAAGGTCAGACTTAAATATAAAATCAGATACTTTTCTATATAAGCATTATAGTAAGCTAAGAGATTTAGAAATTGAGCGCATCTTAAGTGACGAATTAGTTTTATCTGAAGTTGAGATATACGAAGTAAAGGAAAAAGAGCTAGATAAGAACTCTGAAATTCAGAATCTAAAATCCTTATAACTTACAAATATAAGGGTCATAAGTCCAGGAGAGATTTCTTTTTTCTAGAATGGCTTATGAGAAAATCTTGCGGATACATAATTAGGTCCAAGGGAGTATCAAAGATTCAGCTAACTACTATAGGTATGAACTTGTAGAAGGAGTTTATATAATAGGGGCTTTGAAAAAACTGATACCAAGATGGTATTCATAGGTAAGGAAATCTTTTAAGAGATTTCTTAGAAAAAGTAAATTAGATTTTTAATTACCAGTCTAAGATAATCCTAAAAAAATAAGGTTCCAAATCGGAGCCTTATTTTAATCAAAAATTTACCTAGTTATTTTATTTACATTTAATATTTTTCTTATAACAAGTTTGGCATAGGATTCACTTCCCTCCACATTTGGGTGGGTCCTGTCTACGGCCAAAAGTTCTGGTTTGTCTTTGACATATTCACGCCAATTTATTAGATGGGCTCTGGAGTTATTGTCCACAAATTCTTTCATATCGGAATTAACCTTGTCCATATAGGATTGGAGATGGGAGGTATTTACAAAATAAACATCCCTGCCTTCAGCTATATCCATTATAGCCTGCATATCATTGTGGTTAGCTGACCCGTTTGACCCTAGAGAAACAAGAACAATATCCCCAAGTTCTACATTGTTTTTGATAGCCTGTAGGACTTCAGGACCTTGGATCATATCTCTTCCGACCTTGCCATCTAGGTAGAGGTTTGGAATATACTCTCTCAAATACTTATCGATATTAATTAGGACTGAATCGCCTACTGCTGTTATATGAAGGTCTTTTATATAGTCTAGCTCATTTTCTGTAAAGTCAAAATTATCGTAGGCCATTTCCACAAATTTCTCATTTGATTTTTCTTTAGTTGGCTTAGTTTCTTTTTCCTCTTCCTCGCCTAGATTTTCAGTACTTTCTTCTTTATCTTTATTTTTGAGTTTTTCTTCTTCTTTTCGTTTTTTCTCCTCAAGCTCTCTTTTCAAGGATTCGTTATTCTTTTTGATTTCTTCTTCACTTTGCTCAAACCTAGCCTTAAGTTCAGCCATTTCCTTTTCTTTTTGGTTGCCTATTAAAAGCGAGACAAGATTTAAAATACCAAGACCAATAAGTGGGATAATAATTAGGTATTTATTTACTCTTTTCCTATCAAAGATAAGGTGTAAGATTTCAGCTAAAAAAATCATCCAAACAAATTGTAGGCCGTAGTATAAAAACTTATTTTCAAGTAGGCCTATTAGGAAGTATGAAAAGAAAACTTGGATTATATATTGGAGTATATATAGGTAGAAACTTCTCCTACCCAAGTAGTCAAGTATACCACCTAAGATTGTATTTGAAAATCTTGCCCCATATTCTATTTCGTACTTATAGAGGATTTGTACTAGTACTGCAAAAAGTAAAGTATAGACTAGGAAAAATGTCCTATAGATCCATATGTTCTCTCCATTTATAAAAAACATTGGCACAAATATAAATAGGCCTAGGATTAAAATCGCAATTCTCATTACTTTTTGGCTTGATTCAAACCTATCCTTGTATTTAAGGTAGGCCAGGTAGGCAATCATACCAAAGAAAAGCGCATATATCCTAGTATCTGTTCCGTAATAAATCCTTATTATAGGGCTATCATTAAAGGAGAGATAATAGCAAAGGCCTACACTTATGAGTGATAAGATTATCAAAATCCAAATTCTTAAACTAATGGATTTGATTTTTTGTCCCTGAGATTTTATTAGGTAAAAAATCCCTACAAATTGGAGGTAAATTCCTATATACCAGAGGTGGACAAAGAGATTGAAATTACCATTCCTATCAAAATAAGAAGCACCAGCTAGTATCTGCCTTATATTTTCAAATCCAAATACAACAGATATGCTCGATCTTACAGAGTCATCAAAGATATCTCTTGCAAAAGCTAAGGCGATTACGATGGATACAAACATTATAAAAATAATGGGAGGTAGTATTTTTTTAATTTTTCTAATTAAACTTACAAAAATATCTTTATTGCTAAGGTGTTTACTAAAGTTTGTCCTTTCCATCAAAAATCCACTCATCACCAAAAAACCTATTACAGCCAAAAAACCTCCCGGTAGAGCATGGGTAAACAGGTGGTAGCAAGATACTGATATGAGGCAAAGACCTCTTAGGATATTTAAATAGCGTAAACTAATTCTTTTTCTAGTTAATTTTTTCACATTTTTCTCCATAACATATCTACTATACCATATAAGGCTCTAATATTTCTAATTTTATCCAAGAATTGTGGCAAAAAAATGTTTTGTATGTTAATTTGGGATAAAGTATATTTGCATTTTTTTCTTGTATACTGTATATTATAGTTAATGAAATAATGCGATGATAAGAAGTAGTAGTTGTCTATTGCACCTAGAGAGGGAATGGTTGGTGGAAATTCCTTGCAAGAAGCAGTGAATCCGTCTTTGAGCAGATACGAAATTAAGGCAAGCTTTGCTTGTACAATTTGGGTGGCACCACGAGACCTTCGTCCCAATTGGGGGAGGGCTTTTTTTATGCATATTTTTAAGGAGAGAACATGATTGATATTAAATTATTGAGAGAAAACCCAGAACTTGTGAAAGAAAACATCAAGAAAAAATTCCAAGATGAAAAACTAGTTTTAGTTGATGAAGTTTTAGAGCTTGACACAAAACTTCGCGAGTATAAGACTGAAGGTGATAGACTAAGGAGTGAAAGAAACAAGACTTCTAAAGAAATAGGTATGCTTTTTGGCCAAGGCAAGAAAGATGAAGCAGAAGCAGCCAAAGCCTATGTAGTAGAAATAAACGATGAACTTGTCCACATCGAAGAAGAAACTGCCAGACTTAATGAAGAAGTTAAACAAAGAATGCAAGTCATTCCTCAAATCATAGATGAAACAGTTCCAATAGGCAGGGACGATAGCGAAAATGTAGAAATCGAAAAATTTGGAGACCCAGTAGTTCCTGATTTTGAGGTGCCATACCACATTGATATTATGGAATCATTTGATGGAATCGACCTAGATTCTTCAAGAAATACATCAGGTGCAGGCTTCTATTATCTTAAAGGTGATATAGCAAGACTTCACTCAGCAATCCTTTCCTATGCGAGAGACTTTATGATTGATAAGGGCTATACCTACTATATTCCACCATACATGATTAGATCTGAAGTAGTTACAGGTGTAATGAGCTTTGATGAGATGCAAGATATGATGTATAAAATTGAAGGCGAAGATTTATACCTAATCGGTACTTCTGAGCACTCTATGATTGGTAAATTTATCAATACAATCAATGAAGAGGATAAAATGCCACTTAAAATGACATCTTACTCTCCATGCTTTAGAAAAGAAGTAGGAGCTCACGGCATCGAAGAGCGTGGGGTTTATCGTATCCACCAATTTGAAAAACAAGAAATGGTTATAATCTGTAAGCCAGAAGATAGCAAAAAATTCTATGACGAACTTTGGGAAAACACAGTAGAATTCTTTAGGAGTCTAGAAATCCCAGTAAGAACCCTAGAATGCTGCTCAGGCGACCTTGCTGACCTTAAGGTAAAATCTTGTGACGTAGAGGCTTGGAGCCCACGTCAAGGTAAATATTTTGAAGTAGGATCATGCTCAAACCTAGGCGATGCCCAAGCAAGAAGACTTGGCATAAGACTAAGAGGAGAAGATGGTAACTACTTTGCCCACACCCTAAACAACACAGTAGTAGCTCCACCAAGAATGCTTATTGCCTTCCTTGAAAACCTACTACAAGAAGACGGATCAGTTAAGATACCTGAGCCTTTACAAATGTACATGGGTGGCAAAGATAAAATCGTTCCAACAGTTGAATAAACTTTTGCAATATAAAAGCACCCTAGCCCGGGTGCTTTTAAATTTATCATAAGTCTTTATAAAAAGGGAGGGTTGTTTTAATTATTCTTTCCAGAATTCTTCTGAGATTTTATCTTCTTGAGATATTTTCTTCCATTGTTCGTTATGAGTTAGTTCGTTGCCGTTATCACATGAGGCAAAACCGCATTGGTGGGAGAGATAGAGCCTATCTTTATCTATGATTTTGCTTGCTTCTTCTAATAGTTTTAGGGCCCTTTCTTCATCGTCAAGA